>QZKD01000006.1 GCA_003605085.1 Acholeplasma sp.
ATATGAATGAATTTACGGGCACCTTCATCACCAAAAACTTTTGCTTTTTGAAGGATGGTGGACACACCGATGACTAAAAATATCAAAACATATGATAAGACTAATCCCCAAACATTCATGAAATTTCCTCACTTTGTGCGTTGATAAATTCTTGAATTAATACATTTTTCCGTTGATCAGAAACATAGTTCTTCTTTGTGAATACATCATATTCAGCCTCTCTGCATGCGTTAATTATCTCTCTATAGAGAATAATCGACAATCCGAGAGGGACTCGAACTTCTTTATCGAATAAGTACAGCTCATCCAAAGCACCTTGGAAATAGGTTTCTGCCTTTTTAGCTAAATCTTCAAACAAATGGATAAATTCACTCGATATCTTACCCATAGATAAATCTTCAATAGAATAATTAGCCAACTTCATCAAGTCCTTGGGAAGGTAGACGCGATGATTTTTATAATCCTCACCGATATCGCGCAAAATATTGGTGATTTGCATTCCATAACCTAGGTTGATAGCAAACTCATTTAAAAGTAAATAATTCTCTTTAGATAAGATGGGTATTAGCATTAAACCTACTGTTCCTGCTACATGATAGCAATAATTTAAAAGCTCTGTTTCTGTTTTATACTCTTTAACATCGATATCCATTTTTTGTCCTTTGATCATATCGAAGTAAGGTTGATAATCATAATTTTTAGGATAGAAAGACTTCGTTGCTTTTCTTAATGCACGCCAGCGGAAATGATTAATGGTGATGCCTTCTTTAAATAAAAGTAGTTCAGATTCTAGTCTTTTAAGTCCTTCGATATCTTGATATTCATCGATTAAGTCATCTGCGTAGCGACAAAATGCGTATACGGCATAAATGGCTTCTCTTTGCTTCTTATTTTTAATCTTTGAGAATGCTTGATAAAAGGTCAAAGAGTTCTTTTTTATTATCGCTTCGCATTGTTCAATATCTCGCTTAGGCATGTACCATGCCAAAAAAAAGACCACGCAAAAGGTTAAAAAGATGGGGATGGTGATGACTAGATGAACCGCTTGAATACCTACCATAAAGATTCACTCACAATCTCAATGCTCGAACTCGATAAAAATTCTATCAAAGACATTGTTTTAGTTACACTAATTATATCATGAGTTAAAGATTTTATGTGATATCTGAACGAAGGGACAAACGAAGTTATTTAGCTGCTATTTTCAAGTTCAAAACCTTATATTCGCTTCTTTTGTGAATGGATTCGAATCCTAAAACATTCAATGATAAGTCTCTGGTCAATCAATGGTACAATGAAAGAAAGAAGATAAGGCATCGTTTGAGTGAGGAGTGAGGTCATGTATTTAAAAAAATTAAAACATCCCGAGTATTTTCAAGGAAATAAAAAAAAGAAAAACTATTTTGAGGGATGGTATTATAAGCTCGTCAATAAGAACGGTGACCACACCATCGCACTTATTCCTGGAATTAGCCTAAATCTAAAAGATCCCCACGCTTTTATTCAAGTCTTTATCTCAAATACAGTCGGTCAAAAAACCAAATTATCCAGTTATTATGTTCGCTTTAACAAGGAAGACTTCTCCTATGGTTATGATGAGTTCTATGTCAAGATAGGACCTAATTATTTTTCTAAAGATAAAGTTTCTCTCGATCTGAAACACGAAAAATTCTCCCTATTTGGTATTTTATCACTTCATGACTTGACCCCTATCCAAACTTCGATTGTCAGCCCAAATATCATGGGTAGTTTTGGCTATTTAGGTTTTATGGAGTGTTATCACGGGGTGATCAGTATGGATCATCATCTCGATGGTTCATTTAAACTCAATGGAGAGATCATTTCCTTTGATCACGGAAAAGGCTATATCGAAAAAGATTGGGGTCGCTCCTTCCCAAGAGCCTATGTATGGCTACAGTCCAATCATTTTAAAGACTCTACTACTTCTTTAATGTTTTCCTATGCTGATATTCCCTTTCTTGGTTTCTATTTCAAAGGGCTAATTGCTAATCTTATCTTTCAGGGCAAAGAATATCGCTTCGCTACTTATAATGGCGGAAAAGTGATCAAAGAAGAGGTCAAAGATAAAAAAGTAATCTATATGTTAAAGCGTCGTTCCTATAAACTGTTTATCGAAGCTTCATCAACGACAGAAATTTCATTAGCGTCTCCAAGAAATGGAATGATGATTGAACAGATCAAAGAAGGACTATCTGGTAAGATTTCTATCAAGCTTTTCTACAAAGATCAATTAATTTATGAAGATTTAGGACAACATGCAGGAATTGAAATCATGAAATGATGATTGAGTATTGACAACGCATCCTTTTTTTACTATAGTATATATGGTTAACGTCGTTAACTAAATATAACATTGTTAATATTAGGAGTTTTTTTGTGAAGAAAATATTGATTGTATTTATTTCTGTATTCTTTAGTTTGATTGTTCTCGCATTTCTTGGCATCTCATGGCTTCAAAAAGATTTAAGTGCTACAAAAGATTTGGTCGTTCCCATGATTGATATGGACGAGGTTCAAGATGGAACTTACCTTGGCAAATATGAAAATGGTCGTTTTTCCACATCGATTGAGGTTGTGGTCAGTGACCATATCATTACTGAAGTCAATGTCATTGATGATGTCACCTTCAAGAAGGAAGATGTCACCCAATCACTTATCGATCAAGTGATCCAACACAATGGTCTTGACGTGGATGGCATCTCTGGTGCTACCGCAACCGTCAACGCATACCTTATGGCAATTCATAATGCTTTAAATCAAGGAGAAAACGCATGAAACATACACTCATTGTTTATAGTAGTAAATACGGGGCAACCGAGTCATATGCAAAGCATTTAGCTTCAGCGCTTCATGGGAAATACCTATCTATTAAAGATGTGAAAAAAGAGGATATTAAAAATGCTGATACTCTTATTTTTGGTGGAAGTGTGTATATTGGCAAATTAAGTATCTTAAAGAAAATGGCTCGATTTAAATCTATCCTATCTGAAAAAACGCTTTATTTTTTCGCTGTAGGACTCATGGACAGTGAGGAACAAGCTTTACCAACGATCATGAAAAGTAATCCTTTGCTATCCGAATATAATTTTAAAAAAGTAAGTTACTTTCCAGGTATTTTTGATATTAACAAGATGAATGGTTTCCATCGTTTTATGTTAACCATGATTTCAAAAATGCTAATCAAGAAAGATCCTTTGACTGAAGATGAAAAAGCATTGCTCGATGCGGTACAACATCCTAAAGACAAACGAGATTTTGCATTAACAGAATCCCTCATTCATCAAATAGAGGAGTAAATATAAATGGCAAATCTATCTCTTAAAGAACAAAAACATGAACTCATCAAATCAACTATTTTGAATGCAGCAGAGAAATATTTTGTTTCAGGTGGGATTGATGCGGTTAACTTAAGAAAGATTGCGCAGGATATAGGATATTCTGCGACAAATATTTATAAGTATTTTCAAGATAAAGACGCGATTATACAAGCACTTATCGAAAAACGCATGCAAGAAATCGCTCAAAACATTACATCTATTAAGCCTGATCAAAATTCCATCAAAGACATAATCGCTCTTGGATTTAAACTGCATATCCATAAAGTATTGGAATATCGTGAGCATTACAAAACAGTCATGTTATCCAAAGAAAAAGTTTTCTTAGATGCGACATCGATGTTGGAACCAACCACACTCAATCGACTACCCGCCCAAAGAAGGCTTTTAGAAACATTAAAAATAGGTATAGATAAAGGCGAATTGCGTGAGTTAGATCCAATTAAGACCGCTCAAGTGCTGTGGAGTGGTATGTTTGGTATACTCATTCGTGTCATCATCGAAGACTATAAAGATTTAGCGTATATTGATCAACTTGTCGATACCTACGTCGATCACATGTTTTTAGGAATCAATGCTAATAAAAAGGCCTAGCTTAAAGTTAGGCCTTTTCATTTATGGTAATATTTTCGTTCCGCATGTTCCCTTAAAGGCATCAATGGCTTTTTCAAGTCCCGCAATGACTGCAGGACGACCTGTGGCTTTGACAAAAGCCATGCAGGCTTCAATCTTAGGAAGCATTGATCCTTTTTTAAAATGGGATTCCTTTAAATATTCTTCAAGCTCTTTTATCGTGACATGAGAAAGTGCTTTTTGTTCTGGAGTGTTATAGTTGATGAAAACATGATCAACAGCAGTCAAAATGAATAGTTCATCCGCTCCTACGATTTCTGCCATTTTGGCTGAAGCGAAATCTTTATCGATGACTGCATCAATGCCATAAAGATATCCTTCTTTTTCAATTACAGGAATTCCTCCCCCTCCTGCAGCAATCACAATTTCTTTATGGGAAAGAAGAGTTTTTATACTTTCTTTTTCGATGATATCGATCGGTTTAGGTGAGGCGATAATTCTGCGATACCCGCGACCTGCATCTTCCATCATTTGATATCCTTGTTCTTTTTCTAGCTTCAAAGCATCTTCTTTGGAATAAAACTGACCGATAGGTTTACTGGGATGTTTAAAAGCTGGATCATTTTCATCCACTAAGACCTGAGTTACAATCGTTGAAATGGAACGCTTGATATGATGTTTGCTCATCTCATTTTGAATAGCATTTTGGATATGATATCCGATATATCCTTGACTCATTGCCCCACACTCTGCAAAAGGCATGAGTGGTGTTGATCTTGATTCCTGAAACGCCAAATTGATCATCCCTACTTGTGGGCCATTGCCATGAACAATAACGATATCATGATTCATTTCAATGAGTGGATATATGGCATGTGCCACATATTGTAAGAGTTTCTTTTGTTCTTCCGCGTTATTACCAAGTGCATTTCCACCTAAAGAGATCACATAACGAGACATTTTACTTTCCTCCTAGTGTGAGTAACATCACAGCTTTAATCGTGTGCATCCGATTTTCTGCTTCTTGAAAAACGACACTTTGTTTGGACTCAATCACTTCATCTGTCACCTCGAGTGAACCACCACTCACATTAGGATATCGATCTCCAAATGCGGATGAAATCTCTAAACCAATTTCTGTATCTTTTCCATGAAATGCAGGTAAGCAGTGCATAAAAATAGCTTCTTTTTTTGCTAAATTCAATAAGTTTTGATTGACTTGATAGGGGTGGAGTAATACAATACGCTTTTCCCAAACCTCTTTAGGTTCTCCCATCGATACCCATACATCGGTATAAAGCACATCAGCATGCATCGCACCTTCTTTTGGATTTTCAGTGAAGGTGAGGGTCGCATGAGTTTCTTTTGCAATGCTCTGACATGTCTTGATTAAGGCTTCATTAGGCCATAAGTGCTTTGGTGCTGCGGCTGTAAAATGCATACCCATCTTCGCACAACCAATCATAAGAGAATTTCCCATGTTGTTTCTTGCATCGCCAAAATAGGTAAACTTGAGTCCTTTTAAATGACCAAAATGTTCTTCTATGGTAAGAAAGTCTGCAAGGATTTGAGTAGGATGATAAAGGTCAGTGAGTCCATTCCAAACGGGAACACCTGAATAAGCGGCAAGCATTTCGACATCAGATTGGAGATACCCTCTAAACTCAATACCATCATACATTCGTCCTAAAACGCGTGCGGTATCCTTGACGGATTCTTTTTTCCCCATTTGTGAACCGGTAGGTCCAATATAGGTTACACCCATTCCTAAATCCATTGCACTGACTTCAAAGGCACAGCGTGTACGGGTTGAATCCTTTTGAAAGAGGAGCACAACATTTTTATCGGACAAAACCTTGTGTGGTATACCTTCTAGTTTTTCTTTTTTTAGACGTTTTGCAACATCAATGAAATGCTTGATTTCTTCTGGTGTGTAATCGAGTAATGTTAGTAAACTTTTTCCTTTAAAATTCATAGTCTTCTCCTTAGTCATGGATATCTTCTCTTTCTAGTGGCATACTCATACAACGAGGACCTCCGCGCCCTCTAGATAATTCCGATGAAGCGATCTCAATCACTTCAACTCCTGCATCTTTAAGCATCTGATTGGTCACGTGATTGCGATCATAGACGATCACTTTTCCTGGTGCCACTGCTAGCGTGTTCGCACCATCATTCCATTGTTCCCTTACACTGGTGATCTGATCACTTCCCCCACAGCGAATGAGGGTAATGGGACGATGTAAATGTTTTTCTAAGATGGATTCTAAGGAACCCACGACCTTTTGAATATGGAATCGTTCTTCTGTCTTTTCAATTTCAAAAACTGTGAGTTTATTTTCGATGCCTGGGTGAATGGTAAATGTTCCTAAGTCCACTTGCGTGAAGACTGTATCTAGGTGCATGAAAGCACGCGACTTGGGAATATTAAACGCAAGAACGGTCTTGTAATTACTATCTTTTGTAAAAAGTTGTTCTGCAAAGAACTCAATGGCTCTTGGATCTGTTCGAGAACTAATTCCCATCGCAACCACTGTTTTTGATAAAACCAAAATGTCTCCACCTTCAAGAGGATATCTGTTGAGTCTATGGTAAAAGTAGGGCATCTTATATTGAAAGCGTGGATGATATGAAAGAATATATTCTGCAAAAATCGTTTCTCTTTGTCTCGCTTGAGTACTCATCTTACTCATAGCAACCCCACAACCTACACTTGAAAAGGGGTCTCTTTGGAATAAGATATTAGGAATGGGATCGGTATAAAAGGGGTATTCATCTTCAAGCATGTCCATGATCGAATGCTTGTTAGGAATTTTCACTTCATGAATTCTTATCCCTTCAATCATCTTCAAGACCATGTTCTTAGTGGAAAGTGAAGATAAAAATTGATAGAGTGCCGTTTTTATGGTGTGCGACTTAATTTTCGATTCCTCAATAAACGCGTTGATAAAATTTGAAAGAACCTCAGGATGTGCATGAAGTGCTTCTTCGACCATGTCAGTTAAATAGAGTACTTCAATACCTTCTTTTCTTAAAACATCAGCGAACATATCGTGTTCTTCTTGAGCCACTTTAAGATAAGGTATGTCATCAAAAAGAAGTTTTTCTAAGACGTCTGGTGTCAGGTTTTCGAGCTCTTTACCGGGTCTATGGAGTAAAATCGATTTTAGCTTCCCAATTTCTGAATGGACGTTAATCATAACATCGCTCCTTTCATATAAATTCTTGGCACACGTTTGGAGATATTGGTCACCACTTCATAATTAATTGTGGATAGTCTTTTCGCGACATCATCGATGGATATCAGTCCTCCAAAAAGTGTGACAACATCACCCACCTTGATCTTATCATCGATTTTAACGAAGCATGCATCCATGCAGATGATACCGACAAGTTTATATTTATGGTGATTGATTTCAACATATCCACCTTTATTTTTTCTGATAAAACCATCCGCATATCCAATCGGGAGGATGGCAATCTTCTCATCCTTTTCTGCGGTATAGGTTGCTCCATATCCTAAAGATTCCCCTGCTTGAAGCGTTTTAATGGTAACAACTTTTGTTTTAAGTGACATGATGGGACGAAGACCCATTTTGTCTTCATCAAGCGATAAGCCATATAAAGAGATACCTAAACGTACATGGGTTGTCACCTTAAAATTGGGTTCGTAATGAAAACTTGCAGCAGAGTTGGAAAGATGAATCATTGGTGGAAGTTTAGGAAGTGTGGTAATCATATCCATACTTCGATTGACCTGAAGAACAAAATGATTATCTTGTTCATTTGCAGTTGCGAAATGTGAATAAATCCCTAAAAACTGATGCGGTGCTTTTTCTAATTTTAGAATCCAGTCATGGATAAAAGATCTCGATTCAATGCCATATCTATGCATCCCTGAATCGATTTTCACATGCAGTCTTAGTGGCTTCTCATAAGATAACACATCCATTGCTATGTCTTCGTCATAGATCGTTAGATCAATTTTATGATGGTGACATAGATCAAACTGTGAATTTAGAATCGGCCCTAACATCATAATACCCACACTTTGATTGACTTCTCTTAATTCTATAGCTTCTTCTAAAAGTGAAACAGCAAAGTAATCAATACCCTCATGGATCAAGGTATTCATGACTTCTATCGCTCCATGACCATAGGCATCCGCTTTGATCACCGGGATCACTTTTTTAGGTTTAACGATGTTTTCTACAAGATGAAGATTATGAATCAGTGCTGATAAATCAATTTCAGCCCATGTTGGTCTAGCGTACATAATGTTTCTCCACATAATGACTTGTCATAAGCGATAATATGCCCCCATAGGTCAATTTAAAGGTAAGTATATCTCCTACATGATAATGACCCACTAGAATTTCTAATACAAGATGATCTGATGAGGCACCTAAAATTTGAACACCTTGGGGTGGAATCAAATGATCAATAGAGATATCTTGTCTTCCGATACCGGCGAGTGCTCTTAAAATAGGTCCTCGATCTTCGAAGTGATGAATTTCCCCGAAGGCATCCATGCCAATATCACCTTCTGGTTTAGAAGGCTTTGTTTTAAGTTCTATCAATTCTACCTCTAGTGTCATGACATCATCAAAAAATCCCAAAATCGGAGTCCCATGGGCGGTCTCTCTACCAAGAATAATCGCTTCACCGATACGTAGTTCATTGACATAACTTGGTAGTTCACCCTTCATGAGTAAGTCAACTGAGGAAGAATTGCCTCCAGAAACGACCATCATTTTATGACCACTGATCTTCTCACATAGCGATAAGACGTCATTTAGTTTTTGATAGACATCCTTGGTGGGAATGACGCCCCCATAACATGTGAGATTCGTTCCAATTCCCAACCATCTGAGATGGTCTAAACGCATGATGTCACGTATAAAATGTTCATCGATTGCTTGATAATAGATACCTTCTCTTAAATCCCCAAGATCGATCATCAGGATGATATCATGGACCTTATTTTGTTTTTTTGCTTCTTCGTTAAGTTTTACGAGTACATCCCATTCTGAATTCAAAGAAACATCAGCCCAACTAATCACTTCTGAAACTTCAGAAAGCATCGGAAGTCTGAGAAGCATTTTTCGCTTATGCGTCTTCATCGTTTTTAAATTCTGGATACGTGAATCTCCAATCATGTCAACCGATGATTGATTGATGATATCGATCAAATGTTGATCAGCACAAAACACCTTGGTCACAGGGACTAAGGAGACTTGATAAAGATCACATACATGAATCATTTTTTCTAAGTTTTCTTGATATCGCTTTAAGTAGATATTCAATCTAGGATACATAGGTCCTCCTTACATCCTTAGGGTTTTCTTTAAAAGTATTTTTGCTTCTTGAGGATATATTCTTGAAAGTACACCTAGCGAAGCAAAAATATAATCGTGATCTCTATAGATAGGTATATTAGGATCAGGTACAAGTTTGGTTTGTTGTTTCTTCAAGTAACGACGAACTATGTCTTCACCATTCTTCGCATAAAGAAGTGCTCCACCCGTCAAACAGATAGCTTTGACTTGTGTACAATCTTTTCCTTCGGGGATAACCTTATAACCGTTGATGGTAAATACTTTTTTTAGATCACCTACGTGCCGGTCAATAGCAAGTTCTACACAGCGTTCCGTGAGAAGATCGATGATGTGTTGACCCTCTTTCGTTTCTGGAATAAAAGGTTCGGTTTCCAAGATATGCGTGATCTCTAATCTTTGCATTCCAAAACGTTGCTTTATTTCAAAATCTTTTAGTGTATCCAAAACCATCTTACGGTTGATATAAACTCCTAAGTCTCCCTCAACGGTTCGCTTTTGAAAAGGTTCACCTTCAAGCATCCGTTCGAACTCAGGTTTTGGCTTTGAAATGGAATGAACATCAGTGGTTGCTCCTCCGACATCAAGGGTCATCACACCATCAAACATTTCATCTAAAAGCATCGTAGAATCCATCACAGCACCTGGCGTAGGGATGATCACATGATCGACCATCTTAAAGATATCTTTCATGCCTTTGGCGTGAATGATATGTTCTTCAAATGTCTTATAAATGGCCTCACGAAGAGGAATAATATTAAACATATCCACCCTGGGATACACGTTCTCGACCAAAGTGATATGTGCTTTATTTAAGTTCTTAATTCGCTCATGATTCGCGATATTCCCCGCGTAAATAATGGGTATGCCTAGATCGATGACATCAAGTAAATTGGCAAAGGCTACGTCTTTTTCACCAAAATCTGTCCCACCTGCAATGATGATCATATTGGGTTTGATTTGCTTGATCTTTTCAAGATGCTCTGATGCTAGACGGTTAGCGGTAATCAAGTGAATATTACCACCTGCATTGAGTGCAGCTTCTTTGGCAGCACGCGCTGTCATGTCATACACAAGACCATGTACCGTAATCTTTAAACCGCCTGCTGCAGAAGAGGATGCGAAAAATTCATCATAGTGAATTTCATCGATGTTTAAGTTTTTCTTCAAGTCTAAAATGGCTAGAGATAATCCCTCTCTAACGTCTGTTTCCACGGTGGTTTGATGAATACCTCGACCGATAAATGCTATCTCATCTTTGAGATTGAACGCATTCACCACGGTGGTGGTTGATCCAATTTCGGCAATCAAACAATCAACGTTCATGCATTTTTTGATGGTGCTTCACGATAAAGCTTGCCACATCTTTTCCTTTCGTTCCTCGTGTAAATCCTTGATCCATACCATATTTTCTAGCTAAATCTGGAGTGACTTGTGTTCCACCAGCAATTAAAATGAGTTGATCTCTCACGCCTTTTTCTATGGCATATTGATGAAGTTTTTCCATATTCTTGTAATGGACATCATCATGAGAAATGATGAGTGAAATCATGATCACTTGACTCTTGGTTTCAATCGCTGCATCGACAAACTTTTCGATGGGAACGCTTGTCCCTAAATATTGATAAGACATTCCATATTTTTCTATGCCGCCATGCTTAATATCTAAAACTTCACGCATGCCTACACTGTGTTCATCAGAGCCACCTGTGCCTGCAATAACCTTAAGTTCATGGTGTTTAACATAGTCCAAAATATAACTATCTTCGAGGACTTCTTCTTTCTCTTTGATCACTAAATCATTCATGTCAATATCAAAAGGAACAACTCCTTTGAGCTGAATGCGTGTGCCTTCCACAGGATGAAGTGTTTCTTTATGAATAACTTCAGGTTGTGTAAGACCCATTTTTTTAGCCACTTCAAGCGCTGCAACTTCACTGATCTCTTCACGTTGAGGAAAGAAGAGGTCGAGTGTGACAACTCCATCGCCAAGCCATTGTACTTCAGGTTTTAGCTTCGAAGTGCTGCGATAAATTTCATTTTCCTTTAAACGAACATTGACTGAATCATTTTCATCGAGTTCATCGATGTATTGGATTTTACTTCGATCTTCAAACGTGCAACCTTTGATGAGTTTGCTTGGTTCATCGTGATCACTTAGTCCATATTGTTTTATGTTGTTATACCCATAATGTGCAGTGACAGGAGCCATATAGCGTGTGTTTCGTTTAATGATGGTATTTGCGCCAATTCCGCCTTCCATCTTACGAGAGATGCCATCACCACTTCGCTCTGGATAATAGCCACTATCGACAAACATACCTTCTTCAACCGCTTGATAATAACCACCCATCGCTAGGATCTCTTCCATCATGAGTATAGCTCGTTCTTTGAGTTCTCGCTTCTTCTCAACGAGATAACCTTCTTTTTTAAATTCAAGCATCGATAAAAGATCATCCATACCCATCATGGCTTGTTTCGCTGTATCCAAAGCTTCGATATTATACACATGCCAAGGGACATTTCTTCCCTCATCAGGCGTGATGGTTGATTGAATATCGGCTGAGGTAAGACGAGAAACGAGTAGATTTAACACATGGGTCACCGTCGCTTCACGCGTCGATGAATCCATATATTTCGTATTCATTTGCGCACGCATTTTATAACGATCCATGAATTCTCTAAGTGCTATTGCATAAGGCAAATTGATCTTAATATCTGGTGATGGTGGTGCTGCAGGCGGAACCGTTGAAAGACAGATTAAATCAGGACGAATGCCGATACGTTCGCTCATCCGGCTATTGATCGCATGTTGAACAAAAAGTTCTGGCATGACCTTCCATGCATCTCTAGCCGTTGCATTCGCATTGTGTGCCCCATCGATTTGCGCAAGGCCACCGAATGCCATAATCTTTTTGCTTTCAGCAGCATCCACGAAACTACGAATCATATTGATATTGCGATATAGAATATTGTATTGCGGGTCTTGATGGGCACCATTGACGCCCTCTTCAACAAACATGACTGCAATCTCAGGCCCAGCAACACCACTGACGTAAGAGTGATAATTAATGGGACGACCCACTTCATCTTCAATCATATCGAGGGCTTTTCGTTGAGCTCGTACCTGTTTTCGTGTAATGGGGACTCCACCAATCCCTTGAGGTGTACCTTCAAGAAGACCATCCATATGCGATTGACCGGCGGTGCGAATCACCATGATGTGATCCGCGCCGTGCCATGCTGCCATCCGCATACGTCTGATATCATCTTCAAAGCGTCCTGAAGCGATTTCTGTGGTGATGGTTGAATCTGGTTGTGGATCGATCCCACCAAGATGTCTTGCTGCAGGAAGTGGAATAAAATTCTTTAACGATGCACTCGCTTGAACATAGTGAAAAGGACCCAGATCGATGGGTGCTTTATCCCGCCATACCCAACCTCTGCGTCTTGGCGAGTAATTTTCGAGGTTATCTAGGATGTGATGAATGTCAATCTTTTCATGAATCTTCATCTTAAAAATACCTCCTTATATGAAGCTATTTCTTCGGATGAAAGGAGTTTTAAACCCGCTTCACGAATGGTAAGATGATGATCTTGAGCATAGCGAAAAACGATATGACCTGTACCATATTCAATGAGGTTATGTTCCATCATCTTATCGGTGAGTTGTTTAGCCTCAATGCTTGAAAATCCCATACGCATGAGCACACTGCGTTCAATGGCTGGAGTCGTGTAATGATACGCCATATCTAAAAGAGGATCGATCAGTTGATCCGTTAATTTTTCGAAATAAACTTTTAATTCTTGATCGGATAGATGTGCTAAATGGGCACGTCTTGTTGCAAAGTCATCTACTCTTGATTTCATTCATCTCTCCTCCATCAATGCCTTAACTTTATCTTTGGTGATGTTTAATTCGAGTGCTAAATATTGATAGTCTTCTTCAAACAACATCACATCTTTATAGCGTTTTAAATAAGATAATCTGAGTTGATCAAGGGGAATATCTTTATGTTTCAACATGCTTGCTGAGCTAGGAAAAATCAAGTTTGTTCCCGGTTTTTCATTGAGTGGATTTCCCAATACAAGATTGATCCCTCGGTCCATAGCAAACGAGATCTGTGCATTCATATGTTTACCAGCACCTGTGTACTCGGTTTCTTGAACGACAATGATTTCATCTTCTTTCATCGAAGTAGCCATACTAAACGCTAAGGCTAAACTCGTATTTCCTGCAGGACCTCTTTCCATACCTTCAAGAAGAGCTAAGGCTTCTGTGATAAAGAAGACAGAACCTTGATTCACAAGCCCATAACCATCCATGTATCTCAGTGGTCTAGCCGCACTTCTTGGTACATCGCTTCGGTCGGGAAATGTGGTAAATGGAATACCAAATCCCGTATGACCTGTCGTAAATGATTTTAGGTTGAAATCATGATCAGATGCCATGTGAAGTCCTGTTAGATCCACACTTGCAGCCATGATTTTTGTCTCTAAAGCTCCCGCTTTTTTTAGTCCTCGTGCGGTTCCCGTTAAGTTTCCACCACCTGCATTCGTGCAGATGACAACTTCAGGATATTTGTGTTCTTCTTTCATCATGTCTTGTGCAATCTCATACCCTAGGGTTTCGATACCCATGATGCCATAAGGGGAATAAAGAGAGGCATTAAAATAGCCTGTTTCTTCTAAAAGCATTAAAAATTGATAAAAGAGCTCTGGTCCAACAGATAGTTGAACTACGTCTGCACCATAGGCTTGACATGCTCTGGCTTTTTCAATGATTTCAGGTTGTCCAACCCCATTGGAATCGTAACATTCTTGAACGATGATACATTTAAGACCTTCCCTTGCTGCTAAAGCGGCGACAGCGGCACCATAGTTGCCTGAGGTTGCTGCAATCACTCCTTTAAAACCAAGTTTTTTGGCTTGATGAATGGCCATGGCAGCACGCCGTGCTTTGAAAGATCCCGATAGATTTTGTGCTTCATCTTTGAGAAAAATACGTGCACCATAACCTGGTTCTGCAAATTTTCTTGCATAGGCTGAAAGTCGTTTTAATTCAATGAGGGGTGTATTTCCTATATTATTTTCTTTTTGGATTCGAATCACATCGTCTAAGGTATACCCTGAGGATGCCATCATTTTTTCATAATCAAACCCAATGCCTGGATCTTCGAATGCTTCATAATCCATTCGGAGGGCTTGACGCATGATGTCTTGTTTACGGTTCATCACATCTTGATAACTCATGATAGATCCTCCGTTTCCTTAAGAATCGTTTGTCTAATCTCAGATAATATGGGAACATAATGCCCAAAATTATGCGAAAAGAACGGATTCACTTGAACTAAAATTCCTCGTTCAATCCGTTGAGTCATTGTTTTTATCTCGACCATATCTCCTATATTTGCTGAACTGATCAAATATCCTCTCTGTCGCATTTCGAAAGGGACTTGTCTGGTATCCATAGGTAGTTGTGGTGCACGTTCTTCTGGTGTAAGGATCATCCGATATATTTCAACATACGTCATGGCTTCTATCATTTTTATACCTCCATTGACATAAAAAAAGGGACGAACATCTGTAAGCGCTTACTCTATCCTTATGATATCATTTTTGCCCTTTTTTGTATAGCCCTTCGCGCGCAAATAGAAAAAATAGGAAATCTCAAAGATTTCCTAAAAAAGTTACTTAATGTTCGATAAGATCTCTCATATCTCCAAGAATTGCTCGAGGTACGGGTAGATCAAGCATCGTCTTTAATCCAGGTTTCGCATTGATGACGTGTGGAATCATATTGACACACATCGCAATCGTACCCACACCTCCATCGATTTCGGGTGTAATCGACATATGAATGTTGGGGGTTCCTTTAAGATTGATATAGTCTCCGGTATGGGTTCCTTCTATCTCAGGTTCGATTTGTTGAGGGTGAATCATATCGATAAAGACGTTACCATTGAGTAATCCCTGTCCAGTCATATTGATACCTGCAACATGTCCCGCTTTAGCTTCACCAAAGAGACTCTTTCGATCGATGGTGGTGACAATAGGTGCCATTTGCTGTTGAAAACCATCGAGTTTAACACCAAGAGCATCTGAAATCATCATGACTGACTCATGAAAACCCACATGACCTGCCAGTTTACCATCTGCCACGAGATGATGATAATCACCAAGAGAGAGGCCAACACCTTGTTCATGCATGACAGTTGGTCCAAATGGGGATAAGGAATTGATGCGTTTTGCTTCAATGTGTTCGACATCGACCATGGTTCCCGTTAATGCAACGACGAGTAAATCCATGATAAATCCTGGATTAATCCCGGTACCAAGTACAGTCACGTTAAATGCTTTGGCTATATGATCAATTTGTAAAGCAAGTTTTGGTTCGCTTGCCATGGGATATGCCATTTCTTCAGCAGTGCTGATGACATTGATGCCATAAGAAACGACTTTCTTGATTTTTTCATACGCACCTTTGACAAAACTATCTGTGCATAGTAAAACAATATCAGGTCGGTGATGACTCAAAATATGATCGATATCTGATTCGATGATAACTGATGGATGATCGGATTCAACAGGGATAAGTGTGCGAATATCTAAGCCTACGATCTCTGGATTACGATCACATACTCCTTTAATTTCTACTCCTTTTTTGAGCATAAGCATTTGAGCCATACCACGACCCATTGCCCCAAAACCCCAAATAACTACTTTTACTTTATCCATGAGATCCTCCTTTACTGGACTTCATCAAAGTATCTAGCTAATGTGAATAGAAAGTCAGATAGACGATTGATATACTGAAGTGAGCATTCATTGATGGGTTGATCTTCACCTAATCTTACCAGTTCACGTTCAGCTCGTCTGACGGTCACTCTTGCAAGATTAAGCCAAGAGCCGGCTTTCGTCTGATCGAGTTTGATAAAACGGGTAAGTGGTTTTAAAAAGCTATCGTAATGATCGAGTCTTGATTCAATCCAAACGACATTTTCATTCGTTGTGATAGATTTTTCAGGATCGTTTAACGCAATCTCATGCGCCATAGAAAAAAGATGAGCATGAATCTGATCCAAATCATTAATGACTTCTTCGAGACGAATATAGTGTTTCGCCATTAAAATGACAGCCATTGATTCGTCAAGTGTTCCATTGACCATCATATGTTGATCAGCTTTACTGACACGTTTATTGAATAGATCGGTTTGGCCTTTGTCACCACGTTTAGTATATATTTTCACGATATAATCATCCTTTCTTTTTCTTTTCTTTAGGCATGGGTAATGCATCATATGTTATGACGATAAGTTTCCACAAACTTTCTCTATTATCCGTATCTTCAATCAAAAAATACGGTTTTCCTTTGGCATAAAAAGCTTCATATTGTGGTTGAATGAGATAGCTTTTTCCTTCATCTGTAGGTTTGATATATAGTTTGTTATCCGCGAGAACACCGACCATCTTTTCTTTATAAAACATCCCATATTCACCAAACATTTTTTTAAATGTCACATAACCTAAGAATGAACATTGATCTTGAATATAGTCCTTAAAATCAATGCTTGTCATGATGAAAATCAATCCTTCCGTAGATAGTGATTAACCAAATCGCAAGCACTAACCAGAATAAACGTTCGGTGAAACCTGCGATGGATGGAATCAGTAATGAGAAAAGTGCTGGAATCAGCATGGCTATTGCAAAACATAAATTGAATAGGCGCAATTTTTCAACTTTGACTAAAAATACATGGAGCAATGCTGCTAAAACGACGGATCCTTGTGCGATAAATAATGCATAGAAATGGAACATAGTAATCATATCAGCTGAATCCACATTCCATAAGCCCATTAATATCAACGCGATACCTAGAACCATCATCGGTAACAAAAGTGAAGAAAGAATTTCTTCTTTTTGTTTAAACCATCCCACGACGAGTAAAACAAGGACTCCAAAACCTATCCATCCTACATTCATCATCCAACTATAGGTTAATCCCTCTTCACCTAACCATGAGATTTGATCTCGTATGACGTTATACCTATCAGGGGCATAGATGACAGCAATGATTTGAACCACCAAAAAAAACACGAGTGGAATAATCCAAGGGGTCCATCTAATTCGATTGAGTTTCAACATGTATTCCTCCTTTAGAGGTTATTTCTATTTTACCACATCAAACATATGGAGAGATATCATGACGTCTTCGTCTTAATTCCTTTAAGTTTAAGTTTCTTCACTGCAAAAGATGCTACATCAAACGCATACTTCTTCGGACCAAATCCTGCATCGTAGCCTAATTCTTTAGCTAGTGCATGATGAATTCTTGGTCCACCAATAATCACAATAAAATCGTCACGTTTGTTTTCTGCTTCAAGAAGTTCAATGAATGATGTTAGATTTTGTATATGTACATCTTTTTGAGTCACTGTCTGACTAATGAGAATGACATCTGCTTTTGCTTCAATGGCTTTTTCTAGTAAAACTTCATTATCGACTTGTCCCCCAAGGTTGATGGCTTTAATACCTTTATAACGTTCTAAACCATACTGACCATTATAGCCTTTCATATTCATAATCGCATCAATTCCCACAGTGTGTGCATCTGTTCCAGTGGATGCTCCAATAAAGACTAAGGGTTCTGTGAAATTTTCTTCAATAAAGGATTCAATGTCTTCTTTACTCATCACATCGTGATCCATCGTGACCACATTCAGTGTTGTGATATCCACTTGATGTTCAGCACGACCATACATGATATAAAACGAAAAGTTATCGGATAATGCTTCGCTATGTACGATAGAAGGATCATGAAGTCCCATCTGAAGTAAGATGTTTTTCGCAGCTTCATCCCCAAGAGGTCCTTGTGGAATCGGTAGCGAAAAAGAGAGTTGAACCTTACCGTCATTTTCGGTATCGCCATAGGGGCGAATCCATTTAATTTTTTGGTTCATGATGATTCTCCTTCATCCGTTTGATCATTAAATCAAGGACAGGGTTACGATAATCTTCATGTTTGATAAAGACTCCATGAAGCCCTTTTCCTCCATCTTCATGCCGCGAGATTTCTGCAAATCTTCCTTGGTGAAGCGCTTCAAACAGTCCTTCTTTTTCGATGATTTTTAAAAGTTGATATGCTTCATTTAACACGTGTTTAGCACGTGATTTAATGATACCATTTTCTTTAAATTCAATCTCATCACCAAAGTCTTTAAACGCTGTTTCGATATAGTTCGCATTGTTTAATGCAACCGCACGATCACTGATAAACGGCGTATGTATGGCTTCTGTCATCATGCCGAGTAAATGAATGGATTGGTGGGTCGTAACTGCAGCAATATTAAAGAGTGCATCTTGAATATTTCCCATGAAAATATCGCCTGTCATATGCTTTGTTGGTGGCATATATTTTAAAGGTGAATTTGGAAAGATTTCTCTAGACATGAATGCCTGTGCAATTTCATAAAGAAAGCTGTTCTCTAATTTAGGGTTGATCTCAAAGGCATGACCCAGTCCCATGAGTGACTCTTTCATCCCTGCAAGTTTTGCAAACTGCTCATTGATGAACTGAGATGCTAGCACAGTATGTGCATGATCAAAAGCATCTGAAGTCGTTAAATAATTGTCTTCTCCTGTATTAATAATGATTTCAGCATAACTTGAAATGACACGTGAAAAATACTGGTCGATAAAGGTACGCTTCATATTGATATCACGGAAAATGATGCCATATAGGGAATCATTTAGCATCATATCAAGACGTTCAATAGCACCCATAATCGCAATCTCAGGCATGCATAAACCAGAAGCATAATTGACAAGTTTTATGTAGCGACCTTCTTCTTTAGAGACTTTATCCAAGGCATCCCGCATTAAGCGAAAGTTTTCTTGTGTCGCATACGTTCCTCCAAACCCTTCTGTTGTGGGTCCATATGGAACATAATCTAAAAGGGATTGTCCTGTGCTGCGAATAACCGCGATAATATCGGCACCTTTCTTAGCTGCAGAAATGGCTTGTTTTATATCTTCATAGATGTTTCCTGTTGCAACAATGACATATTTATTCGGTGTTGTTTTATGGGGTCCCATCAAAAGCATATCATGGCGTTTTTCTTTCATGAGATCAATCTTGATCATCATTTTTTCGATAAAAGGTGTCAGGACTTCTTGATGTTGGATCGGTCGATCTTTATAGAGGGATAGATCAAGCTTACCTTCAGCAACTTTTCTAGCGATTTCTAATGGATCAGATTCTAGATCATGAATAGCATGTGCCATATAAAAAGCAACTCCTTTAGTCATATCAGCATCTTTGCATATATGATCAACTAAAGCATTGACTAAAGGACGACCTAAGTGGTCCACACCATCAATACCTAGCATGCGTAAAATGGTGCGTTCAACACTCACTGTTGTATTTTGATTTATCCAAACCTGTACATCGTTGGCGATATGCTTTGCCATCAAACGACATGCTTGAATGATGTCTTTGTCTAAGTTAAGTTTGTTCATGTGTTCTCCAATCGTTTGATGTTATCGACATGGATATCGATCACATCAGATAATGCGTGGTAAAAAAGATCTTGATCATAACCTTCTCCTGTTGGACTCCATGGATTGATAGTAATCCAAAGCAAAGGAATAGGTTTTATCACTTGAATGTTAAGTTTAAGTGCACGAATCGCATGCATCCATGAATGATGAACGAGCATCTTCGAAGGGTCATCGATGAGTAGTGTGATGTGTTCATCACGGGTATCTAATATCAAGTTCATCAGTCGCTGAGTGATTGCTCCTTTAATGTAGATGAACTCGACCTTATCTTTCATCCTACGAATCGTGTTTTCAAACCAATCGATCGACTTAAGATGATTTACATACGTCTCTCTTGCTGTTTTAATCATCATAGAGCCTTCAATTTCCATAACATTTTCTGGTGATTTTGCGTTAAATAGATGGACGATAAACGCTGTTTTATCTACAGTGTCTTCCATCTTTGGTGAAAAGGCAGCCCCTGTAGCAAGAATGATTCCATCGAGTTCAGCCATCGAAGAAAAGGTCATACGATTAAATGCTCCATCCACAAATAGTTTTGTTGTATATGTCTTAAGCATGGCTAAAAGACTATTCATATCACGATTTGTGGTAGGACCAGCAAGCATAATTGTCCCTTCCTCAATCACTTTCCCGATGATGATTGGACCAAGAGCGGTTTGAAAGTTTGTGGTCAAAAAAACATCGATTTTAGCTGTTGAATGCTTCAAGCACGAAGTTGCAGTAGCGATGACCATCTTAGGATAAACCACAATTTTAGGTTTAGGAAGAAAATTCACTTGATCGAGCGTTTCTCCATCGAGACCAATGGATGTGAGTCCTAGCGTTTCTTGTTGATACTGCTCAATCAAATAATTGAGTGTCGTCGTTTTTCCTGTGTTTTTCGCTAAGCCTACAATGCCTATCGCACGAAAATGATCAAGAATGTTTCTCATGATGATTCCGCTCGTGGCGGGTTAAATGTTCGGGTTCAATGGAAATTTTTTGTCCATTAAGTAGTCCAGCAACACCATCAAGTTTCGCTTTTTTACAATCTTCACAATGACATTCTGAAACGTAATGATCTGGTTCGCTATACGTAGTAATCACGCCTTCGAAGTTTCTAAGTACCACTTTGCCAGGCGCTTGGGAAATCATATAACTCGGCATGACAGGGATTTTTCCACCACCATTAGGTGCATCCACAACAAAGGTAGGTACAGCGAGTCCACTGACGTGGCCGCGTAATCCTTCAATGATTTCGATTCCTTTAGAAACCGTTGTTCTAAAGTGTTCAATACCAAAGGATAGGTCACATTGATAAATATAATAAGGACGAACACGTATGGCAATAAGCCCTTTGACTAGACGTCTCATGACGTGAACACAATCATTGACACCTTTAAGTAAAACCGATTGATTACCTACGGGAATACCCGCATTCACCAAACGGTCAATGGCCATTTTGGATTCCGGTGTAAGTTCATCTGGATGATTGAAATGAACATTTACCCAAATGGGATGATACTTTTGCAACATGGAAACAAGCTTATCGGTCACTCGCATGGGCATCACCACAGGTGTGCGTGTACCGAAACGAATGACTTGGACATGATCGATTTCTCTCAGTTGTTTTAAGATCCATTCAATGCGTTCATCTGAGACCATGAAAGCATCCCCACCTGACAATAAGACGTCATTGATCTCAGGATGGTCTTTAATATATGCGATGGCTTTTTCAATATTTTCATTTTTCAGTTCTTCATCATGTTGTCCAGCAAAGCGACGTCTCGTGCAATGACGACAATACATCGCACACATATCTGTAATTAAGAACAAAACACGGTCAGGATAACGATGCGTAAGTCCAGGTACCGGTGAATCGTGATCTTCATGGAGTGGATCAAGTAAATCATGTTTACCTTGAACAAGTTCACCACTAAAGGGAACTGCTTGTTTTCGTATAGGACATGAAGGGTCTTCTGGATTCATTAAAGATAAATAATAAGGAGTGATGGCCATGCGTAAATGACCCAAAATCTTATGGATGGTTTGTTCTTCTTCAGGAGTTAAAGGAATATACTTTTTTAATTCCTCAGCAGACTTAATACGATGTGCAGTCTGCCATTTCCAGTTATTCCAATCTTCAAAACTTACCTCAGGAAAATAACGTTTTTTGCGTTCTAAGTAGCGATCATTGAGTTCTAATTTCATGAGTTCCTCCTTTATGACGCATATTTTTTCATAAAGATTTCTTTCATCATCGGTGATTCTCTGAAGATAGCTAAAGTGATATCTGCATGATTTTTACTGTATCCATTACCAATCATCATGGTCACATCTTTACCGACACCTTCTGCACCAAGTGCTGCTCGTGTGAAGGATGTTGCCATGCTGAAAAAATAAACGATGCCGCCTTCTTTAGTCGCTAAAATCGATGTCATTTCTGTATTGGGAACATTGACGACATTAATCGTTAAATCACATAATTTACCCGCTGTCATGGCATCGACTTGATTATAGATGTCGATACTATTGGTGGCATCCCCAATAATGATGTCATCCACAAGAGCATTGGATAATAAAAGGTCTTTTTGTTTCTCGCTATGAAGCATACCGATGACTCGTCCTTTTTTACCTACGAGTTTTTTCGCTTCATAAGCACAAAGCATACCAGACTTACCACCAGCGCCTAAAATAAGCACGGTGTCACCTTCTTTGACAAGTTTTTTCACCTGTGCAGGTGCACCAGCAACATCAAGGCCTGCTAATACTAGTTTTTCATCTAGGTCATCTGGAATCACGGCATAGATTCCTGAATCGAATAAAACAGCCGTTCCTGAAATAGTGACTTGTTCATTGGTCATATTGATATCTAAAATCTCATCGATATGAAGAGGGGTGAGAGAAAGTGAAACAAGGGTCGCAATCTTCATGCCTTTTTTTAAATGTTGGTCATGGAAACGTGCACCCACTTCTTTAATGGTGCCAATAAGCATACCACCACTCTTGGTGACGGGATTTTGCATCTTACCTTGTGTCTTGACAATCGATTTAATCATTTCTTTCATCTTTTCAGGATCTTGATCGTTTGCATCCTTGAGCTGATGAAATGACGCACTATCGATGTTTAAGACATCCACATCAATCAATACTTCATTCTCATTACAAATGGGTGTCGCATCTAAATGAAATGCGGCTTGGGGTAAACACCCTTTAGGTTCGATCACACGATGGGTGCCGAAGGGACATAGTTTCATCTTCATCTTTCCTCTATTCTTAGTATTTGTCGAGCTTCATTAGGGGTGGCAATTTCTCTTTTATATCGCTTGGCGATATCGACGACTTTGAGTACTAGCTCGCGATTGCCTTTGGCGAGCACACCTTTTTCAAGATAGATATTATCTTCTAAACCGACTCTGACATGACCACCATATTCAATAGCTAGTTCAGCCAGAGAAAATTCATATTTTCCCATACCTGCAACAGAGAACGTCGCATTTTCAGGAATGCTTTCTCTCATAAAATGGAAATCACGCGCTTCACCTGTCATTCCACCATTGACACCTAGGACAAAAGAAAAATGAAGTGGGTCTTTGATAAATCCTTTTTTATGAAGCCGCAAAACCATGTCGATATGACCTTTTTCAAAACATTCGAGTTCGGGAAAAATCTTCTTTTCATAAAATTTTTCTGCAAAGTACTTAATATCATTTTCAGTATTGATGAAGATATCATCCCCACCAAAATTGAGCGTTCCACAATCCAATGTAGCCATCTCAGGAAATAGTTCCGTAGGTTTCAAGCGTTCATCACGCTTCATTCCCACCGCACCCCCTGTTGAAGGCTGAATAATGACATCAGGACAACGCTTTTTGATCGCTTTCATCACTTTTTGATAACGTAATTTACTCTGCGTAGGTGTTCCATCATCGTGTCTAACATGAAGATGGATGATGGAAGCTCCTGCTTGGTAAGCTTGATAAGCTTCCTCGACCATTTCTTCTACAGTATATGGAACATAAGGGTTGTGTTCTTTTTTGACTTCAGCACCTGAAATTGCACAGGTGATGATCAGCTTATTCATGATGAACCCTCATCTTATCTTTAGGCACGATACAGGTTCCAATCGCTTTGGCTACTAAACGTCTTTCAACTAAAACATCACATGCAGATGGACTGATATCTGGACGTGCTTCAATCACTTTATAACAAGCAAATGCCATTTTTCTGGATGTATTTCCTACTTGAATGATTTCTCCTTCAATATCGATAAAGTCACCCGCATAAAGAGGGGCGAGGAAATCAACTGTTTCATAGGCACGAAATAATCCTTCATCCCCATCATGGCGAATCAAAAGTTCGGTTGCTACATCACCAAAAAACACTAGGATCTTAGCTCCATCGACAAGATTCCCACCATAGTGCGCATCTGCTTGAGATAAACGCATATGTAATTGTACTTTCATGTTATACCTCCATCAATTTGACATCACCAATATGAAGTGTGGCTTCAGTTTGTAATATAATTTCATCAATTGAGACATCAGGATGACGTTCAATTAAATGAAGACCATCCTCTTTAACTTCAATCACACATAATTCTGTCACGATTAAATCTACTTTTTTATATCCCGTTAGAGGAAGTGAACAACGTTTTTTAATCTTGGGAATCCCTTTATTCGTATGGGTCGTCCCAATGATGACGCGTTTAGCTCCTTCCACTAAATCCATGGATCCTCCCATGCCAGGAACAAGCTTTCCTGGAATAATCCATGAAGCAAGTGATCCTTCTTCATCCACTTCAAGAGCACCTAAAACGGTAACATCTAAATGTCCTCCGCGAATCATAATAAATGATAATGCAGAATCAAAGAATGCAGCATGACGTTTGATGGTCGCAAACTGCCCGGAAGGATTTGTTAAATAGACACATACTTCTTCATTCACTGCTAGAGGACCTAAGCCTACGATACCATTTTCACTTTGTAAATAAATCTCACAATCCTCAGACACATAATTAGCAACAAGTGTAGGAATACCAATTCCTAAATTCACTAGGTTCCCTGGTTTTAATTCTTTAGCGATACGTTTAGCAATAATATCTTTGGCTTCCATGACTATACCTCCACGATGTAATCCACAAAAGGATGTGGTGTAATGATCACTTCAGGATCGAGATCAAGGATACGTTCTTTGACCAAAACAACGACTTTATCTGCCGCCATCGCCATGGTGGGATTAAAGTTGCGTGAAGATCCCTGATAGATCAAATTGCCATACGCATCGGCTTTATAGGCATTAATAATGGCTAAATCTGCTCCGATAGGTTCTGATAAGATATATTTTTGACCTTTGATTTCAATAATCTCTTTTCCTTCTTCAACGGGTGTATGAATACCTGTAGGAGATAAGACGCCACCTAAACGGCCTGCATACGCTCTGATTTGTTCGACGAATGTTCCTTGAGGTATGAGTTCAACTTCAACTTGACCTTCACTCATCAGTTTACCTGCATTTGGATTCGTTCCAATGTGGGTCACAATCAACTTTTTCACTTGATTGTTTAAGAGTAGTTTCCCTACTCCACGTTCAGGATATCCGGCATCATTACATATAATGGTCAGATCTTTGATGTTGGATTCAACCAACCAGTCAATCAATTTTTCTGGGGTACCACATGTCAAAAATCCACCGACCATAATGCGCATTCCATCTTTAAGTAATGCCATAAATTCTTCTTTACTTGTGCGTTTCTTCATGATCATCTTCCTTTCTTGGCATGAGTATCGCTTCGCCTGTAAGCATACATTCATTCATTTCATTGAATATCTCAGTCGTAAAAATCACGCGATTCTTTTCTAAAATAATCTCTTTAATCGTCGCTTTGACTGTGAGTACCATATCTGGGTAAATCGGTTTGAGAAATTTAAGCGATTGGCCACAATATATAGTACCTTCTCCAGGTAAATCAAGACCAAATATTTTAGAGAAAAGTGAACCGACGAGCATCCCATGAACAATCGGTTTCTTGAATATGGTTTTCGCACAATATGTTTCATCGAAATGCGCTTGATTCATATCGCCCGTAAGCTCTCCAAATTTTTTGATATCTTCACTAGTGATGATTTTCTGATATTGTCTAAAATCGCCAACTTTAAGTCTTCTAATCATAAGATCCTCCATGAAAAAAATAAGAGACCTGTCTTAGGACAGCTCTCCATTTTAGATCAAAAATGGCAATGAAGGAGGTGTACCCTCAATCATCAAGGTTAATGATTGGACCATCATTAAGCTTTCGGCGACATATGCCTTCTTATGATGCATGGATATCCTTTCCTTCGCATCATCGTACTCCATAGATCGCACCTCTGTAGTGTTTCTATACCCATTATATACGAAAGATGAAAGCGCTGTCAATGACTTTTCGTCCGATTAACTATAAGTTAAAGATGAACTATGTTTGTTTGAATTTACAATAACTCTATTTTGGAGTATACTAAAAGTATAATGACGAAAGGATGGTTTTGAAATGAAAGCTTATCTTAAATTTATCGATGATTTACCCTGGGTAATTCAGCTCATTCTCGCGCTTCCAGGAATCGATAGCATTGCATGGGGTTTATACCGTTTATTTAAGGGAATAGAGAAAAATGATGTACTGCTTATTATCTTTGGTATCATATGGATTGCCGCTGGTTGGGCAGTGCTTTGGATCTTAGATATTCTCTCTCTCCTCTTAAATAAAAAAGTCATTTGGTTCGTATAGTAAACAAAAAAGCACGAGATTTCGTGCTTTTTTTTATTGTGTTGCTTGTCTAAATTTATACAATTGAACCCTCAGTATTTTCATAAGCGGTTCATATAACCAAAGAATACCTAAGAAATTTGTCACAGCCATGACAAACTCGAAAGGAAGATCCATGAATAAATAGGCTAAAAACGGAGTTCCCGACACAAAGACAGAAACCGGAATAAATACCCATCCATAAAGGAAGCCAAAGAAAAAGCCAAAGATAGCCAACCGGTGTACCGATTCCCATGATTTAAGGATGGTGGTAAGTAAGATAGGAATAAGTAACCAACCGATAAGCATCGAAGGGATATGAAGTGGAATCACAGGACCAAATGGAGATAAAATATTATAGACCAAAACATGCACAACAATAATTAGACTTGTTTTTCTAAAACCTAAGAGTTTGGTATAAATAATTAAAAGTAAGGTTGTAAATGAGAAATTAGGAATCATCGACAACGCGAGTTGTTGCACGAAAAGAACGGCTGCAAACAGCGCGATTAGTGCAATCTCTTTCATTGCTTTATGACTCTTACTCAAACCAAATCACTCCCAAACAGATTCTAAAACAATACGAAATTCATCCTGGTCTTCAAAAGGAATTTGACTGGGACCTAAAGTCGATAAAACATAATCATCTTCATGCTTCACATAAAAAGCTAAAAAAGTATTTGACCAATCGGATGCGACACTAAATCCTTCACCTGAAATGCCAAGAATGACTTTTCCCTCATAGGCAAAACTTGTAAATGTATACGAACAACTGGAATCTGCCCCATAAGATGAATTCGCACATGTGAGATCAAAATACCGATCTAGAATATTAAAGAATGTATCTCCTTCATGGTAGATAAGTACTTCATCAAATACAATGGTGCCATCTTGATCGATGATTTCAAGATGAATTTCACCTTCATCAGTCGCGATGTTTTCAATCCATAATAATCTTCCCACCACAAAGGCCATCAGAACGACCCCAAAGGTGATGATCAATTTAACTCCGAGGTGTTTCACACCATCACTCATTTCTTATTACTGATATGGAATAAAGAGGTTTACTGCGGGATTTCCCCATACATCGCGGTATAATTTATAAGCGACTAATGCTGAAAATACTTGAGGAGTAGAAAATGCTAAATCTGCGTTTTCATCAGCGAGTAAATACTTAAATGTTCGATCAACTTCATAGAGTTTTAATGCTTCAATTAAATCAGTATTATCGAGTGTATATTCAGTTCCTCTTGGATTAATACCTTGTGCGATAAGTCCTAAAACGACGGCTGCCGTTGAGGATGCATTGGGGTTGCCCCAAGATTCGATCCCTGAAGATGTAAGCTGATCACCGATATAAACCAGCATCTCATTCACAAATGATTCCACTTCCATATTTGATCCATAAGGGGATAATGCATTTAGCACCATGCCTGCATAATCTGCATCCATATAAGCTGGAGTCGATTGAGTTAATTCATCGATCATCGTGCTCGTTACTTCCATACCTAAGAGGTGATAGGCATTCATGAATGAAACACTCTCGTAATGATTGGCGGGTATCATCGATACAATCGCTGTCTCTAAAGTAGAGGTTTGTAGACCAAACGCTTGTGCAATGACACTTGATTTAAATAGACTGGCAATCGTGTCATCCATTAAGCCAGGATAATCATAATTTTGATCGTTTAATTCAGGGATATCATAACCACGATCAGAAAGTTGTTTTAACGCTGCAACAACATGATAGCTTGCAGCATTTTCATTGATATAGTCAGATGCATGTTGCTCGATGAATGCATAAATGACTTCATCCACCCAAAGATCGATTTCATCAAGCATCGTGGATTCCTTAAAGGAAATCTTTAAGCCATCTGAAAGTTCGATATCTTCTATCCCTACATTTGACATCTCATCATCGATATATAAGGAATACCAATAATTATAGGTGATGCCATATTCGGTTGGGTAAAACCCTTCAATTCCATTGATCATCGTCCCTATGTCAAAGACAGAATAATCAAGGTCAATCGCTTGATCGATTAAATCAAACACACTTTCTTCTGTTGTTAAGTCATAGGTGATCGTTTCAAAAAAAACCTGCGTTCCTAAAAGATCAACAACTTCAACATCCAATGTTCCCCTAGGAACCTCTAAGTTGTCTTCCTGACATCCAGCAAGAAGGACAAAACTCAAAAGAATTAAACCTGTAAGCCAAACTTTTTTCATGCCTTTTCTCCTTTTTTGATAAAAAAATCCATACCTCTTGGGCATGGAAATAGACAAAAAAGGATTTTTGTCCTTCTCAACCCCAGAAGATGACTCGATTTGACGTCGATGGTAGGTCTCCCGGCTTAACATCATCCTAATCTGCACCTTCCCACGAAAATTCGCAGTGGTTTTTGCATTTCGTCCGTATCACGGTTGCTGGGACAGCTCAAGTTTCTCACTTGATTCCCTGTTATGCGTATCGCACCATATCGTCGATTCGATTAATTCTATTATAGACTACCTTGGGAAGATGTTCAAGGGTATTTTCCAAGGAAATTTCTTAATTAGAATGAAACTGTTTTACTCATTTATTTTCAGTCTTTCGTAAACTTCTTTTAGAAGTTCTGTTTGAATCTTTTCTATCTTCTCTTTAAGATCATCTGCTTGTATTTTATATTGATGTTTGGCGATGTGATCATCAAGGCTTGGAAGATTGATGTAAACATTCATACATGCCCCTAAAGCTCCTGATGCTAAACTTAAAATAGCAACCCCTAAATCCGAAACCGTTTGAGGGTTTCCGTATCTCATAATAAAGGGAATTTGATGAAGTGCTGTCAAAGATAATGTAGCAACTTTCATGGGAACAAGTATCGCTTGGACTGTTCCTTCTTGAATCATTTTTTGACGCAACTCTTTTTCTTGATCCGTTGTTTTAGGCATTTGATAGGCTTGCATGATCATATTAAATGACTTGGTGTCATCATCGATGGCTTGGATGAGTTGTGTTTTCACGTAGGTGAGTGAACTGATCACATCTTTAAACTCAAATTGAATGTTTGAATCGAGTGCTAGAAATCTTTTTTTATCTATCGATAGATGTCCTACCATGCGGGTAAGAGATACACCTAAAGCTGCACTGAGTGCAGCGACAGAACCTCCACCAGGCGCTGGGCTTTTTGAATCCACTTCATCGATAAATTCGGTAATTTTCTTTGCAATAAGCATAATTAATCCCTCACAATCTTTTGATCTTTGACGACATATTTACCAAGGATAAAGACATCTCTTACATGGTTTATGCCATAGTGATACATGAGATAGGCTAAGTTAGGTATATCAAGCACTATGAAATCTGCATCTTTTCCTATCTCAAGTGATCCTTTTTTATCACTTAAATCCAGGTGATAAGAAGCATTGATGGTCACAGCGTTGAGTATTTCTTCAGGGTGTAATCCCATCTGATTGGATGCGAGATGCATGATAAATTGTAAATTTTCAGTGGGCGAAGATCCTGGGTTATAATCTGTTGCCATTGAAATAGCTACCCCTTGATCTATCATTTTTCTTGCGTTAGCATAAGGTTTCTTTAAGAAAAATGATGTTCCTGGAAGAAGGTTGGCGATAGTATTTGAAGATGCGAGTAATTGGATATCAGCATCGCTTATCGCCATAAGATGATCCACTGACTTGCACCCTAATTCGACACCAAGACCTGCACCACCCAAAGGATGGATTTCATCGGCATGCATTTTAATCTTGAATCCTAATGCTTTGGCTTCTCTCAAAATCTTTTTAGTATCTGAAAGCGAGAAAACACCTTCTTCACAAAAAACATCCACCGCTTCAGCCATACCATCTCGATAAATCATTTCCATATCGGTGAGCATGTCTGCAATATAGGCATCCTTATCATGTGAAAACTCTTTAGGGATTGCGTGTGCTCCCATATAGGTTGAAATCATCCGTATCGGATGCGTTTCATCAAGTTTTCTATTGACGCGAAGTTGTTTGGATTCGTTCTCATAATCCAAGCCATAGCCACTTTTTGATTCAACGACTGTCGTTCCGTGAAGCATCATGGTGTCAAGGGAATGTCTTGCTTGATGGTAAAGCATTTCACAGGTTGCCATACGTGTCTTATGGACGGTACCTAAGATACCTCCCCCATGTTTTAAAATATCAAGGTATGGAATTCCTTTTTGAAGTTCATGGTATTCATCTTCACGCGAGCCCGCATGAACTAAATGCGTATGAGAGTCGATGAGACCTGGTAAAACAACAGCCCCTTTCGCATCAATTATATCGGTACATTCACCCTTAAAACTATCTCCATCACCTTCACCAATTCCGATGATTTTGCCCTCTTTAATCGCGATAAACGCATGAGAGTATGTTTGAATCATCTTCATGTCTTTACCTTTGACGGGAGGTTTTTGATTAGGGGTATATAGGGTTCCAATACGATAGATGAGACGATCAGCAATCATCATTTTTCACCTCGGTTCACGTGAGCTTCAATGATTTTTGAATCATCAAAATCACGAAACATCAAATCCTTTTTTGCGTACTCTGTCATGTCATTGAGTGACATTTTCTTATCAAAAGATTCATCTCTAACTGCAAAATAATATTTAAGTGAATCGGTGATGGCTTCCTTGGGAATCAGTCCCACGATTTCACTACTCGTGACTTCAACATGATAACGACGTGCTTCCATTTTGACGGTTTCTAAAATTCGGTAGATCGGATTTTTCTTATAATCTAAAATATTCATCGTCACCTGAACGAATCCTTTATCCGCTAAAAACGCTGGACCTGCTTGAATATGTTGAAACCCACCGGAGGATTGACGAATCGCTTTAGCTATCGAGGATGCGATTTTTTCATCTGTGGTCTTTAAGTCGATATTGTATGCAATCAGAGGCATTCTCGCACCGATTGCAGTTACACCAAAGGTTGGATGAATCTCATGTGGTCCATAATCTGGTGTCCATAAAGGATCTTTAATCTTTTCTTTCATCCCTTCAAATTCACCTTTTCGAATATCGGGCAAACTGATTCTTTCAGGTGTGTTTGCTGCTTTCGCATAAAGATATACAGGGATTTGAAACATGAAGGAAACGTGGTCAGCAAGCGATTTTGCGTATTCAACACACTCTTCCATCGTAATGCCACTGATGGGAATAAATGGTGTGACATCAACCGCTCCCATTCTGGGATGTTCTCCTTGATGTTCATTCATGTCAATTAAGTTTTTCGCTTGTTCAAAAAAGTGAATCAATGGAATCATCATCTTTTCTGGATCACCGATCAAAGTAATCACTGTTCGATGATAATTGGCATCGGGTTCCACACTGATCAGTGAAAATCCCTCTTGATCCTTAAGAGGTGCGACAATTTTTTGAATTTTATCTAAGTCTCTTCCTTCAGAAATATTGGGTACACATTGAACGATTCTCATGAATTCATCCCTTTCTTGTAGGCTTTGATCTTTTCTTTTAAATCCTGAAGATCGATAGGTTCTGGAAGCGTCACGGACATATGAGGATCATTCGCATTAAACGTTTCTATGGTTTCAATCGCATGTGGATTTCTTGCCCAAGCACGTCTTGAGACACCTGCCATCACATCATAGGTCATCGCTTCAATCAAGATTCGGTCGGTATCTTCTTTTCCATCTAATACCATGCCATAACCACCATTGATCGCTTTACCGATGCCCACACCACCACCGTTGTGGAGCGCAACCAAACTCATACCTCTAGCAGCATTTCCCAAAGCGACATGGGTTGCCATATCCGCCATGATATTGGAACCATCTTTGATGTTTGCAGTTTCTCTAAAGGGGGAATCCGTTCCTCCGGTATCATGGTGATCACGACCGAGCATGATCGGTCCAACTTTACCTTTTCGTACCAAATCATTAAATGCCAAAGCAATCTTTAATCTTCCTGCTGCATCTTGATATAGGATACGGGCTTTGGTTCCTACCACAAGTGCGTTTTCCTTGGCACGTTTAATCCACATATAGTTATCGAAATCTTGAAAGCGACGATCTTTATCAATTAAAGACATGGCTACCTGATCGGTTAAATCTAAATCATCTTGAAGACCACTTAAGCAGACCCAGCGAAATGGTCCATACCCATAATCAAATAACAAAGGTCCCATCATATCTTCAACATAGGATGGGTGAACAAATCCTTCAAGATCATTTTGACCATTTTTACATAAACGAGTAATTCCTGTATCATAACAAGCTTTTAAAAATGAATTCCCATAATCAAAGAAATACGTCCCCCGTTTAATCAAAGTCTCGATTAAACTATAGTGTTTGATCAACGATTGATCGACCTCTTTTTTAAATGCTTGAGGATCAATACTGAGTAAATTAGTTCTTTCTTCAAAGGTAAGTGTATATGGGCAATACCCGCCATCATAGACTGCATGACATGATGTTTGATCGGATAAAAGATCCATCTTTTCATGGTGCAAAACGGCATATTCCAATAGATCAACGATATTGCCTAAATACGCGATCGCGTAGGGTTTTTCTTCTTTTTGTTTTTGTTTTGCTAGATCAAACGCATCTTTACATGAGTGTGCTACTTCATCAATCCAGTGTTGATCAAGACGTGTTTGAATACGTGAAGGATCGACTTCAGCAATGATCCCTACCCCTCCAGCAATGACAGTAGCTTTTCCTTGAGCTCCACTCATTCCTCCTAAACCAGAGGATACGAAAAGTTTGCCTCTTAAGTTGTCCTTAGGATCGACACCTAATTTAAGTCTTCCTGCATTAAGGAGTGTGGAATATGTGCCATGGACAATGCCTTGAGGTCCGATATACATCCAACCTCCGGCGGTCATCTGTCCATAGTTAGCAACACCGATGGCTTGGGCACGTTTAAAAGCATCCATATGATCATATTGACCCACCATGAGTCCGTTAGTGATGATGACTCTTGGTGCGTTTTTATGACTCAAATATAGCCCTAAAGGATGACCTGACATGACGGTGAGCGTCTGTTCTTCGGTCATGATTTCTAAGTATTTTTTGATCAGATGATATTGCATCCAGTTTTGACACACTTGTCCTGTTTCACCATATGTCACAAGTTCATAAGGATAAAGTGCAACCTCAAAATCTAGATTATTGTCAATCATCACCATCATCGCACGACCCGCTAATGTTTTAGCGTGGTACTGATCGATTGATTTTCCATGAATCCGTCCTTCGGGACGAAAGCGATACCCATAAATACGTCCTTTTTCCATCAGTTCATCGATGAATTCAGGGATGAGTGTGTCATGCCATTTACGAGGAATATAGCGTAATGCATTGGATAATGAAAGTTCAATATCGTGCTCTGAAAGAAGGGCATCTCGTTTTGGTGCACGACGAATGCCTTCAATAAACTTGGGATATTCAGGTAAATTAGGAAAAATCTCCTTCAAGGTGATTCCCTTCATTACGATTCCTCCTTTAAAACATCACGTAAAAAATCATGAGATTTAATCATGTGTTCAACTTGATGGATATAGGGGTAAAGTGTCTCATCTTTTTCTAAGAAAGGAATAGATTCTCGAATTTTATCATAGAGACGCTTGGTGAATTTACCCATGGTTTTCTTTTCTCTAAAATCAATGGCTTGACATGCGACAAAGATTTCCATCGCAATGACTTTAAAGGCATTATCTAATATAGAAACAGCTTTTCTTGCTGCTGTGGTTCCCATGGAGACATGATCTTCTTGATTCGCCGATGATGGAATGGAATCCACAGATGCAGGATGGGCAAGTACTTTATTTTCAGAGACAAGCGATGCTGCGGTATACTGCACAATCATCAATCCAGAATTCAGACCTGACCATTTCGCTAAAAATGGAGGTAGACCTCCTGAAAGATAGGGATTGACCATGCGTTCAATACGGCGTTCACTGATGCTTGCAAGCTCAGCGATTGCTATCCCTAAATAGTCAAATGCCATCGCAAGAGGTTGTCCATGAAAGTTTCCCGCACTGATTGCTTGTTTTTCATCCACAAAGATTAAGGGATTATCGGTCACTGCATTCATTTCTTTCTCAACCAAGACTTTGACATGATTCATAGCATCCAAAGATGCACCATGAACCTGAGGTGCACAGCGCAGTGAATAGGCATCTTGGACGCGCTTATGATTTTGATGCGTGGTATATTCACTTCCTTCAAGATAAGACAAAATCGCTTTAGCTACGGTGATTTGGCCATCTTGATTTCTGATCTGATGTACTCTGGGATCATACGCATCTGTAATTCCTTCCAATGCTTCCATAGTCAAAGATAGGGAAAGATTTGCAAGATCTAGAAGATGAAATGCATCATAAAGGACGAGACTTCCAATCGCATTCATCCCTTGGGTTCCATTGATTAAACTTAATCCTTCTTTAGCTTTAAGTTCTGATAAATGGTTCAAACCCAATAGGGCTAAACCTTCTTGTGTTGGCATTCTTTTTCCCTCTACAAAGACTTCACCGAGTCCTATTAGGGGTAAACTCATATGCGATAAAAGGGCAAGATCACCACTCGCACCTAAACTTCCTTTTTCAAAAACAACAGGGATTAAATTATGGTTGAGATATTCGGTTAACTTTAAAATGACTTCTTCACGAAGTCCACTATACCCTTTGATTAAGGCATTGATCCGCAAGGCCATCATGGCACGTACGGTAACGATTGGAAGAGGTTCACCAACCCCACATGCATGACTTTTTAATAGATTGGCTTGCAGTTCAGATAATTCTCTTTTATCGATTTTAACCGATGCCAAATGACCAAATCCGGTATTAATACCATAGACGGCTTCATCTTGATTGGCGATATCTTTGACGTAATCTCTCGCCTGTCTTACTTTGATCAGTGCATCTTCATCAATACTGATCGGTTCAAAATCTAAAGCGATTGGTTTTAAAACGTCAAGCGTGAGTGACGCTCCGTTTAATATAATCATGTCATCATCCCTTGGAGTCTTATTTGTGGTCTGCAATCAAACACGCGAGCGCGATTGAGTAAAATTTACTTTCTTTAGAGTCAGCGCGTGAGGTTAAAACGATAGGCTTTTTCGCACCAGCAATGACTGAAGCACTTTTCGCATTGGCTAAAAACATCATCGCTTTATAAAAGACATTTCCAGATTCTATTTGAGGCATAACGATAAAATCGACATCGCCTGCCATAGGATCTGTAATCCCTTTATGGTGGGCTGCTTCTTCATTAATCGCATTATCTAAAGCAAAAGGACCACCGATGACACACCCTTTAATCCGCTCATTTTGATTTCTTTCAATCAATTCTTGAGCATCTAAGGTTGCTTGCATCTTAGGATTGATCTTTTCAACAGCAGCAATCATTCCTACCTTAGGATTTTTAATGCCAATTGCGTGTAGAACATCGACACCGTTTTCGATAATTTCTTGTTTGATATTCACATCGGGATCAATATTCATCGCTCCATCACTCATCATGAGTAATTTGTGATAGGTTGGTATTTCCATCAACGTGACATGGGAGATACGATTGGGGGTTCTAAGTCCAAATTCTTTATCGAGGGCTGCTCTTAAAATCACAGAAGTATCGACAAATCCTTTCATGAGAAGATCGCCTTCACCACTTGAGACCATGCGAACAGCTTTTTCACATGCTTTTTGTGGATCCTTTTCATCAATGATTTGATACTCACCTAGGATTGCTTTAAGATCTTTGAGCATGGTCGTGATCTCGTTTTGATCGCCAATTAAAATGGCATCGACAAGATTTTCCCCTTTTGCCATCACCACTGCTTCTAAGACAGGTAAATCATTGGCTGCAGCGACCACCAATCTTTTCTTTTTTAATAGTTGAGCTCGTTTCACCAAGTCGTACATCGTCTTTAGCATGCTAAAACCTCCTTAGTTATACTCTTTTGCGTCTTCCTCACCACGCAAAACACGTAGTGCACCTAATGCGAGGGCTTCCATTTCATCTTCTCCTGGATAAACCAATACAGGGGCAATAAATGAGACGCGTTCTTTGATTAAGTCTATTGGATATTGGTTATACGCTAATCCTCCGGTAATGACGATGGCATCGACATCTCCTTTGAGGACTGTGCTATACGCACCGATGTCTTTGGCAATTTGATAGCACATCACACGGAAAATAAAATCTGCTTCTTGATCACCGGCTTGAATCCTTTTCATAATGGTGAGACCATCATTCGTACCTAAATACGCGACGAGTCCCCCTTGTCCATAATTTTTACGTTTGATTTCTTGCAAAGTATATTTCCCAGAGAATACCATTTTATATAAAGGACCTAGAGGTACAGTTCCACTTCGTTCAGGAGACATGGGGCCATCACCATCTAAAGCGTTATTGACATCGATGACTTTTCCATGGTGATGGGCACCAATACTGATCCCTCCACCTAAGTGAACAATGACTAAATTGAGTTCTTTATACGGTCTTTTTAAATCTTTGGCAACTTTGAGTGCGACAGCTTTTTGATTCAACGCATGAAATAGACTATCTCTTCTTATTTCTGGCATGCCGGTATATCTTGCGATATCTTCCATTTCATCCACAGCGACAGGGTCAACGATAAAACTTGGAATTTTATACGTATCAGCAATATGTTTAGCAATCAAACATCCTAAGTTCGATGCATGTTCACCTCGAGGTGCTTTTTTCATGAATTCGACCATTGCATCACTTACTTTATAGGTTCCACTAGGAATGGGTTTAAGCATTCCACCACGTCCAACCACTGCATGAAGTGAAGATAGATCGATGTGCTCATTTTTGAGTGCTTCATCTACAGCTTTCATTCTGAAATCGTACTGATCGATTATATGAGGAAAGGACAAAATGACATCTGAGTCGTGCTTGACGTTTGTTTTGAAGATCATGTTTTCATCTTCATAAATCGCAAGTTTGGTCGATGTAGACCCTGGATTGATAGCTAATATTTTATATGGCATACGTGTCTCCTTAATCAATAGGTTTAAAAGTCGAGGTAAAATGTCTTAAGATTGAAGATTCATACTCAAAGGTATAGCCCTTTAATTCATGGCGATGTTCATACACATGGATCACAGCATCTGCTACCACATCTAAATGATTGTATGTGTAGAGTCTTCTTGGAATCGTTAGACGCATAAGTTCCATTTTGCTTTCTTTGTTTTTATGGGTATCTGGATCTCTTCCTAATAGGAGTGATCCAATTTCAACGGCACGCACACCTGCTTCAATATAAATAGCATTCGTGACAGCAAGCGCAGGAAACTCATAAAAAGGAATATGGGGTGCGAAAGCTTTGCAGTCAACGAAAACGGCATGTCCACCGACCGGAAATTGAATGGGTACACCTGCATCGCGCAAGCGATCACCTAAATAACGCACTTGATCGATGCGATGACGCAAATAACGTTCATCCAAGGCTTCCATTAAGCCGACAGCTAATGCATCCATGTCGCGACCGTTTAAACCTCCATAGGTAGGAAAGCCTTCATAAGGAACGACATAGGTACGGCATTTGTCGAAGAGTTCTTTATCGTTTTTAATCGCGATAATCCCTCCCATATTGACTAAACCATCTTTTTTCGCACTCATCAAAAACGCATCACCATAGGAACACATTTCAAAAACGATCTCTTTAATGGATTTATCTTGATATCCTAATTCTCTTTCTTTGATGAAAAAGGCATTTTCTGCGTAGCGTGCGCCATCGATGATCACCTTGAGTCCAAAACGATCCGCAATCTTTCTGACTTCTTTGATGTTTGCCATCGAAACGGGTTGGCCACCCGCTGAATTATTCGTCACCGTCATAATAAGACCAGCAATATTTTCCTTACCCTTTTCAATAATCGTCTCTTCGAGACAAGATAAGCACATGTTACCTTTAAAATCATGGTAATGTTCGATGTCATAACAATCAGGAACGACACAGTCAATCGCTCTTGCACCTGCAAGTTCAACATGTGCACGTGTGGTATCAAAATGGATATTCGCGATATAAAACATGCCAGGTTTCGTGACAAGTTGAGGTAAAAAGACCTTTTCTGCACCTCGTCCCTGATGAACTGGTATAAAATATTCATACCCCATAATAGTTCTAACTGCAGCTTCTAAACGATAAAAACTCCGACTCCCCGCATAGGCTTCATCACCGATCATCATCGCTGCCCACTGTTCCTGACTCATCGCACCTGTTCCTGAATCCGTGAGTAAGTCAATATACACATCATCACTTTTTAGTGAAAATGGATTATATCCAGCATTCTTTAATAATTCAATTCGTTCTTCTTTCGTGGTTTCACGGATGGGTTCGACCATCTTAATTCGATAAGGTTCTGCGATATACTTTTGTTTCATGGAACGTCTCCTTAGTCTTGATACCCTTATTATACATAATAAGAGCTCAAAAAGAAACATCTCTTGAAAGCGCTTTATATTTTCACATTTTCTTGACGTGTTACATGAAAATACTTTCACTCATTTCATCATTATATGCTAAAAATAGAGCTAATCAAATGAGGTGACTAGGGTGGATATAAAGAAAAATCACTTGAACTACATCAAGTGCTTAAAGTCAAAGTCGCAGTGATCTCTAGAGCGAAACTCGAGTTCAAAAAAGACTTGGCGATACTTTATTGACCAGGGTTGCAGATGCTTTCAAGTATCAAGCCATGCACTCTATGGTTTTGAAAACACATGAATAAAAAAGGCCATCGGCCTTTTCTTTTTCCCTTAGGACATCCAAACGGGTTGGACTTGTTCTTTAACAGTATCGGTTTCACGAGCTAATCGTGCAATATCAAATCTTGATTCTTCCAAAGTTGAATAATAATCATGATTGCATTGACGAAAACAATCTGAAATTTGATTGAAGATTGCGTGAATCATATGTTTAATACCCATCGTTCTCACCTCTTTACTCAAGTACAGAATGAAACTGTACATCTTGGCTGGCTTCAATGACTAGGCCAATGGTTCCTGTTGCATCTCTACTTACGATCTTGATGTAGTTGCAACCACTTTCTAAGTAAATCGTTTGTGTTTCATTAATTTCTTTGACTTGACCAAATGCATTGACGAGTACAACCTTTGCTTGACCTTCTGTCAAGTTCTTGGATACAAGAACGGTAACTTCTTTTCCACCTTCAAGTGTTGCGATGGTATCGAGTCCATCAAATGCTTCAAAGAATAATAAGGCTTCATTTTGATTTAAGTATCCATCGTATCCTTCAGATGTATAATCACTATCTGTGTTTCTGATCACGCGACTCGATTCATAAGCATTCGCATTTTGAACTTTATATATAGCCACGAACACCAACAATCCAACTAGCACTGTCCATAACAATTTTTTTCTCATTTTAAATTCCTCCGTTATTTAATCAATATCGATTTTGATTTTTTCAATCATTTTTTTCTTTTGTATTGATTTTTTTAATTTACACCTTAATTATATATCATTTTTTTGAGTTGTCAAGCATTTTTATGAATTTTATTAATTTTTTTATTGATTTTGTTAATTAATTTGATTTTTACATTGATTTTATTAATATTATTATTGATTTTGTTACTTTCTGATGAGAAAAACAAAAAAGGCACGAGATTTTCGTGCCCTTTTATTTTTTTGTTGTTATGAGAAATTATCAAAATAGACGTTTTCTTGTCGAATCTGATGGTTGTTTAAAACCTTAATACACGCTTTAATCATTCCTGGAGATCCACATAGATAAGCTTCACTTTCGGTTAAGTCTTTCACATGGCGATCCACAACATCGGTAATGAGTCCTACTTCACCCTTCCAGTCATCATCTGGTAGCGGTTCTGAGAGTGCAGGAATATATTCGAAGTTTGGAAATTCTTTGGATAGTTGTTGGAATTCTTCTGTGTAGTATAGATCACGTTTGGATTTTGCTCCAAAGAAGTATTTCACTTTTCGATTCATGCCTTGATCGCGTAAATAATAAAGGATAGAACGAATCGGTGCTTTACCTGAACCACCTGCAATACAAATCATATCGCGATTGGATTGTTCCTGTAAATAGAAATCTCCATAAGGACCTGTCAAGATGACCTTGTCACCGACTTCAAGTGCTTTATGCACATAGGTGGTTGCTTTCCCGTTGGGGACTTGGCGAATAATCAGTTCAATTTGATTGGTATACTTAGGGTGTGAGGCAATCGAATATGCGCGAATGATATCAATACCAGGAACTTTAAGCTGTGCATATTGTCCTGGTTTAAAGTGCATTTCCTTTGGATCTAGTAATTCAAAACGAACGAGTTTGATATCATAGGTCAAATCTTCAATGTAAGAAACTTTTGTTTTATATTCCTTTGCATTGAGCAACTCTTTTGGAATCTCAATCTTCATGTTCTCCTTGACTTTGACTTGACATGAAAGTCGGATGCCTTCTTCTTTTTCAGCTGGACTCAAGAAAGGTAGCTCGGTGGCTTTAATCGGTCCACCACCTTCGATGAGTTTAAATTTACAATATCCACATGTTGCTTTTCCTCCACATGCTGAAGGAATAAAGATTTTATGTGCTGATAATGTATTGAGTACAGTTTCATCTCCGCTTACGGGAATGATTTTATCGTCGTTGATCTGTAGAACCCTTTCACCACCGCCACCTAAAAGTTTTTCAACCACAATTAAGATGACTGCGATGATGATGAGCACCCCAATCAAAACGATCGGTGCATAAACTAAATTCATCGTTTTCCTCCTTAGATGCTTGCTAATCCAGTGAATCCAATGAATGCTAAAGCAAGGATTCCTAAGATGATAAAGGTGATGCCTTTCCCACGTAAACCTTTGGGTAAGTTAGAAATTTTTGCCATTTTCTCACGAATACCCGCAAGAAGAATAATCGCTAATGCCCATCCTACTGAAGATCCAAAGCCGAAGGATGCCGTTTCAACAAATGTATATTCACGATTCACAAAGAATAATGAAACCGCTAAAACCACACAGTTAACTGTAATAAGGGGTAAGAAAATACCAAATGCATTATACATCGCTGGGACAAACTTTTCCATGAAGATTTCTAATAACTGAACTACAGCTGCAATGGTGATAATAAACACGAGTAAAGCAAGTTGTTCAGTTCCTGTTGCGAGCAAAAGTTGATAGATTGGCCAGTTAATAATCGCAGTAAGAGTCACGACTAAGATCACGGCTAATCCCATTCCCTTTGCATTCTTCACGTTGGTAGAGATGGCAATCAGTGGACACATCCCTAATATATAGACTAAGGCAATGTTATGATTTAATATCGATGCTAAAATCAGTTCAAGTGAATTTCCCATGTGCTATACCTCCTCAATCCGCATCATATAACTTCGACCACTCACGAATTCCCCAAATGAGAAGACCGAGAACGAAGAAGCCGCCTGGTGCAAGTGACATCACGACCCAATTTGGCCAAGAGTCTGGCATGATTTGAGTCCCTAAAAGTGTCCCACTGGCAAGAAGTTCACGAACAATGGAAACAGTTATTAAGATAAATGTATATCCCATTCCTGATGCAAATCCATCCACGAGTGTATATCTGACTGGATTCTTTGCAGCAAAAGCTTCTGCACGACCCATGACGATACAGTTGGTGATGATTAAACCTACATAAGCACCGAGTTGTTTTGAGATGGTGAAGAAATAAGCTTCTAAAAACATTTGCACTGCAATCACGAATGCTGAGATAATGACCATGTAAGTCACCATACGGAATTTAGAAGGAATAAAATTGCGGATCATCGAAACAACAGCAGAGGATGCCATGACAACAAATGTCACACCAAGACCCATGGCAATCGCATTTTCTACACGATTTGTCACAGCAAGTGATGAACAAATCCCAAGAACAGCAACAACGATCGGATTATTGCGATGAAGCCCATCTTTGAGGATATTAAACCATTTGGTATATTGTAATCGTATTAATTTCATGGTTTTTCCTCCTATTCTGTACGGCTTTCCCAAGCCGTCTTATATAATGAGTAATTATCATTCATAATGATTTCAAATGCTTCAGAGGTACGTGTCGCACCTGTGATGGCATCGACTTCATTGTCTGCATTCGCTGAAGGGTCTTTGTTAATTTCAAGGTTTGGAACCATTTGAATTCCCACAAAGTTTGCTAAGTATTTTGCTTCTGCAACGATACCCCCAAGACCAGGTGTTTCTTCTTGAACGAGAACGCGAATGGAAACAATCGTTTCAAAATCAGATTCTAATGTAATGATTCCCTCGATGGGTCCCCAAACGCCACCTCCCTCAAAAGGATAGGAAACATTCTGAGTTGATGTGTGTCTATAAAAGGTGAGTCCATCGACTAAGATAGTATCGATCTTTTCAGCAAATACTTCGTGAATATTCGTTAGACTGTAAGGCTCGTCATTGGCATCAAGAATCGCAGCTTTAAGTTCTGCTTCTGCATTTTGTGCAATGCGATCTCTAGTGAGTGCATCTACGCCTACGAGAAGTCCTGAGGTTAAGACCCCTAAAATTAGGACGAAGAGCATGAGCTTGAGATTCTGTTTCATGCTTCAACCTCCTCGCTTTCAACCTTTTTAACCGTTAAGTTGTCAATTAAAGGTGAAATGGCACTCATAATGATGAGTGTGAATGTAACACCTTCTGCGAAAGTGGCGAAATTTCTAATCACGAAGGTTAAGAGTGCTAACCCGACACCGTAAAGAAATTTACCGAAATTCGTTTGAGGTTGTAAAACGGGATCTGAAGCAATAAAGAATGCCCCAAATAAGATACCACCCGATAATAATGAAATGATTGGATCACGTGCAATCGCTGCATCTGGGAAAACAAAATAGATAAATGCGGTGATGATAAAGAATACGCCAAGGTAACTTGCTGTTGCCTTCCAATCTCTAACCTTTAAGACGAAGAGGAGTAATCCTAATACGATGACACCTAATCTAAAGATTTCACCCGTGGATCCTGCAGCTTGTCCGAGAAGGAGCTCAGAAAGTGTAAACGGATAGGGAGTTACACCACGATTTAAACTTAAAAGTGGTGTGGTTGCAGCAATGAGATCACTTCCTGGTTGTTGCCAACTGGTTGCCATTTGTACCGGAAATGAAATAAGAACAAATAACGCACCGACAAGGGCTGGAAAGAAAATATATTTCCCACTACCTCCAAAAATATTCTTACCAAAGAAGACCGCAAAGAAGGTAGCAATACCGACAAGCCATGCGGGAACTGCTGGTGGTAAGATTAAGACCACCACAAGCGGTGTAATCATCCATTCTTTATCGAAAGGAAGTTTACGACCTTTGGCAAAAGCCCATTCTACGAGAAGTGCAACCGCGAAACTTACGGCGGTTAAGAGTAAAATATGCACTCCAAAGAATACGACTGCCAAGATGAGCAAAATGGCTAGCGCCGCTGTAAAAATCCAAATATTTAGCGTTGTTTTTTTGTCGTGTTGAACATTGGTGTTCACGTCATTCATGTTGTCACCCTTTTCTAATATCTCATCATTTCATGATGGATGAATGAAATTACTTCGCTAATTCTCCTCTATTATAGCACCTATAAGACTACACACCAACAATGAAGCACTTCAATTCCTAGGTTTTATTTAGAAACGTTATTTATTTAACCGTTTCTTTATTCATAATAAACGAGACGCTTATTTATTCATAAAAGAAAAGTGTGGACGTGGGTCCACACTAAGATTTTACTGCAATCGCATCAATTTCAATAAGTGCATCCTTGGGAAGTCTTTTCACTTCAACGGTGACTCTTGCGGGTTTATGTTCTCCAAAAAACGCTTGATATGTTTCATTCATCGTTTGAAACATGGTTAAATCTTTCATAAATACCGTACACTTGACAATCTCACTCTTTTTGAGCCCTGCTTCTTCAACGATAGCTAAAATATGGGTGAGTGACTCAAGGGTTTGTTTTTGAATATCGCCTGTCAAATCTTTGGGGAGTTGACCAGAAACATAGAGTGTATCTTTGGCATATATCGCTTGACTATATGGCCCGATGGCTAAAGGAGCTTTAGGTGATTCTACAGTTTTCATCGGCTTATTTGGATGATTCAATCATCAGTTTCGTGAGTTCACTGGCAAACTCATGAGGATTATCCAAAGGTAGTCCTTCAATCAATAATGCTTGATGATATAAGATCGATGCATAATCTCCAATCTTATTTTCATCTTTTTCATAGATTTTTTTAAGTGCGATGAATAAATCATGATCGGGATTAATCTCTAGAATTCGGTCAGCTTTAACCTCGGTCTGGTTCGGCATTTGTTTTAAAATTTTTTCCATTTCCAATGATAAGCCTTCACCTGAAACTAAACAGACAGCAGATTCTTTTAGACGTCCCGAGAGTTTCACATCTTTGACTTTGCCATCTAAGGCTTTCTTAATCGCTTTTAAGATGTCTTTGTTTTCTTTTTCTTTTTTCTTTAAATCTGCTTTCTTCGTATCATCGACAAAGTCTGCTTCACCTTGTTGAACCGACTTGAAGGGAATCTCTTGATAATTTTGCATCATCTGAATCATAAACTCATCGATATCATCGGTGAAGATGAGAACTTCCACATTTTTATCCTTCATGACATCCATTTGAGGTAATGCCATGATAGATGCTTTATTTTTTCCGGTTGCGTAATAGATGGCTTTTTGATCTTCTTTTTTACGATCAAGATACTCTTTTAAGGTGATATAATCATCGCTTTGTGAAGTTTTAAACATGATTAAGTCTTGTAGTTTTTCTTTATTCAAGCCAAATTGATCGTAGATACCATACTTAAGCGTTATTCGATAATTCTCATAAAACTCGATATATTCTTCACGATTGTTTTGTAGCATACTTTCGAGTTCATTTTTGATTTTCTTCTCTAAATGGGATGCAATCTTTTTCACCTGACGGTCTTGCTGGAGAAGTTCACGAGAGATATTTAAGGAAATGTCGGAAGAATCAACAAGACCCTTGACGAACTTAAAGTAATCCGGAAGTAAATCTTTATTCTTATCTTGGATAAAAACGCCTTTGGAATAGAGTTGAAGACCCTTTTCATAGTGTTCAGAATAGAAATCATAGGCTGGTTTTTTAGGGATAAACAGAAGTGCTGTATATGTCAGCATTCCTTCCACATCAGTATGAATCACTTTCAGAGGATTTTCATAATCATTGAAATGATGTTTATAGAAATCATGCATATCCTCTTCTTTAATCTCTGCTTTAGCACGCTTCCAAATAGGAATCATTTGATTGAGTGTTTCTTTTTCAACACTCTGTTTTTTGTCATCAGATTTGGATGCCATCATGTTGATGGGATAGCGAACGTAGTCTGAATACTTTTTAACTAATCTTCTTAAGGTATATTCCTTCAAATACGTAGAAAAATCTTCATCGTGTTCATCGTCTTTTTCATCATCACGAAGATATAAGGTGATGGTTGTTCCAATGTCCTTGCGATCCAATTCTTCGATCGTATAGGAATCTTCACCTACTGATGACCAACGATAACCTGTCGTTGCATATGGGGAACGTGTTTCAACCACAACTTCTTTAGCTACCATAAACGAAGAATAGAATCCCACACCAAACTGACCAATGATCGATAAATCCTTGGCTTCTACTTTCTCCATAAATGCTTTGGAACCCGACTGTGCGATGGTTCCTAAGTTTTCAATGAGTTCTTCTTCTGTAAATCCAATCCCGTTATCCGAAATCTGTAGAGTTCTTTCTTTTTCATTCGGGGTCAACCAGATTTCATATTCTGCTTGCGGGATCTTCTCATCAGTTAAAGATAAGTAGTGACGCTTGTCAATCGCATCGCTTGCATTCGAAATCAATTCACGTAAAAAAATCTCTTTTTGAGTGTAAATCGAGTGTGTCATCAAATGTAACAATTTTTGTGACTCTGTCTTAAAACTTTGGGTTTTTGCCATATTGATATCGCCTCCATCATTCATTTTAACGAAAAAAAAGAGATTGTCAAGTAAGAAGTGGCAATCTCGTTCTTAAAGTGCCAATTGTGTGACAATCTCTTTTTTAAACAGTCGCTTTTTTGTTGATTTGGAATGTTTGGAGAAATAGAAAACCCACGATCAATAAGATCATTAGATATATGTAGAGTGTATCTCCAAAAATATCCATAATGAATCCTGAAAGCAAAGTACCGATGATAGCGCCAATGCCATAACCTGTAAAAATGAGACCATAACGCTTTGAATATTCACTTGGCTCATATTTCATACGCACTGCAGCGGGAATGATGGCTAACCATGCGCCTAAATTAAACCAAAACAAACCGTAACTTATCATGAAAAGAGCAAGATGTGTTCCACGATTAATCATCGAAATGATGCTTGCTATCATGATGAGACCTAGGGATATAAATGTACTAAACGTAAAGCCTTTTTTATCCATAAGCCAACCAAAGATTGGACGTGCAATCCCATTCATAATGGCGAACAACGACATACTAAATGCGATTTTCCATGCATCAAATTGATACACACTCACACCGATGTAATACGATAGTCCAATCATCATTAGACCAATGGTCGTTGAAAAAACAAAATAGATGTAAAGTCTTCTTCCGGTGATGGATAAACTTTGTTGAAATGAAAGATTATTCTTTACCTCTAGTTCCATGGGTTTGATAGGTCTAATCAAAAACACAAAGGGTAAAAGCATCACTAAAAAGGAATAACCGTAGATATGAAGGGTTTGTGAGAATCCATATCGATCGATCAAAAATGTGGATACCGGTGCAACAATTAACGTCGACAGACCAAATCCCAATAAAACAATCCCCATATAGAAACCTTTGCGAAGAGGGTACACATCTTGAATACCTCGAATAGGAATACCATAGACCATGCCAACCCCTGTACCAATCATCCATCCATAACTGATCACAAAGATGATAAAAGACTCCGTTGAACCCGCAATAAACCACCCAGCACCGATAAGTAAAAGTCCGATCGTCATAATCAATGATGTATTTGTATGTTTTAGCAGTCTACCGGTAATCATCATCGATAGTGCATAAAAGAATAATGATGCCATATAAGGTAAACCACTTTGAAGTGTGTTTAAGGTGAATGTGTTTTCAACATAGGGACGAAATACAGAATACGTGTAAACTGCACCCATCATGAGCATAAGCCATATACTCATGACTAAATAGATAACTTTGTTCGTTGGTTTCATCATTACCTCCTTAATCTTTATTAGTATAGCATAAAAGAATATGCAAAAAAAAGGATGCACTTGGCATCCTTTTGAAGTTATTTTTAAATCGCACACTTTTCGTAATCACACTCAGGATTATTACAGTGGATACAACCTTGTTTTTTAACAAGAACATCACCACAAAGTGGGCATAATTCTTTTTCAATCTTTTCCGGTGTATGACCAGAGGATGAAACCGATATATGAGTCACATATTCTTTGATGACACCTGTTCTCTTATCCGTCCATTTTTCTTCAAGATGAACATGAGGAGGTGTTGCAGGATTCAAGTCTTCTGTGTTTTCATTCACACCCGCAAGAATTCCGATCTTTGCGCAGCGATCTCTAAAAACGGTTGCACCCTTGAAACCTTTTCTCCAAGCGGTTTTATAGATAGTGATGACATCTTCTACGGTTGCGCTATTGTGTAAGTTAAAGGTTGAACTAATTGCGGTATCGACATATTTTTGAATGGTTGCTTGGACGTTAGCTCGATCCATAAATGCGATATTTTGTGAAGTAATGAGTGCCCACTCAGGAAGCTCTTCAGGCTTAACGCCCATGGCTTTAGCAAGAGCAAGCGGAGTTTTTTCCCAAATCGTAATGGTTTTTTCTTCATCAAACATGGAGACAATACGACGGGTATAGTTGATCTGGAAGAATGGTTCAACTCCTCCGGATACACCGAGGATATTGGATATCGATCCTGTAGGAGCAATCGATACAAGACGTGAATTTCTTAACCCGTATTGTTTGACGAGTTCATCGGTATCTTGATCGATGGCTGTTTTATAGAATTGTGAAGAAGATACTTTATCATAATCAAATCGTGGGAATACACCGAGTTCTTTAGCTTGAAGGGCAGATGCTTTCATCGAGGTATTGATCATACGACGCATGAGTTGATCTAAGAATTCCAAAAACTCAGGACTGCCGTAAGGAAGTTTCATGGATAATGCTAAGTCAGCAAGACCCATCACTCCGAGACCAACTTCGCGGTAATTCTTCACGTGTTCTCTTTGTTCAGGAAGTGCGTGACGATCACCGAGCATCGTGAGTAAATCATCTAGGGCAACAATCATTTCAGAGACAACAAAATCGAAGCGTTCCCAATCATAAGTTGCATTATCCGTAAACGCATTTTTAACAAATGCATTCAAATTGATACTTCCAAGATTACATGAACCATGGGGCATGAGAGGTTGTTCCCCACAAGGATTGGTTGCAGTAAAACGCACATCATCATATTCACTCATTAAATGATAATCATTCATGTGGTCGATGAAGATGACCCCTGGGTCACCCATCGTATGTGCTGAATAACCGACGAGTTTCAAAAGATCTTGAGCTTTTATCTTCTTTTCAATGAGTTCATAAGGTGTTTCAAAATTCATTACCCATTCATCATTGTTTTCAACAGCATTCATAAACGCATCGGTGAGTGCGATGGAAATATTGGCACCATTCACTTTAGAAAGATCTAGTTTGGTGGTAATAAAATCGATAATATCAGGATGATCAATATTGAGTACGAGCATTAGTGCACCACGACGGTTATCCTGTTGTGTATTTAAGGTTGTATGTGAGTATTTTTCAGCGAATACCATCACACCTGGGGTGGTATTGGATGAGTTGTTGACTTTCGCACCCTTGGGACGAATCTTTGAAAGGTTCATGCCTTGACCACCACCGTAACTATAGGTTCTTGCAATTTGGTAGTCAACTTTATAGATGCTTTCTAAACTGTCTTCAGGATCTTGAACAACATAACAATTTGAGCCTGTAATGTTTCCATCACGACCGATTGCATAGAGGTTTCTTCCCCCGAAAATAGCTTCTTTACGACGAAAAATCTTTTCTAATGAAGACTTTCCAAACGCGATACGCTTGATAAAGTCTTTCTTATCTTCGCCGTTAATTAAATATTTCTTTAAGATGAGATCTTGTCTTTCGTCATTATCCGCCCAAGGATTATCACGATCTGTCTTCTGTTTCTCGCGATATTTAATGTAAGAACGTGCAGCTTCATAATACTTCTTCTTCATTAAATAGAGTTCAACGTCATCTTGAATCGTTTCAATGGCGACATCTTCATTCTTTGGGTAAGCCTTGGTAATTTCTTGCGCTTGCTTTAGGCACTCATCATCTGTAAATGTAAGTCCGACGCTTTTATACGACTTTTGCATCGCTTGCGCAATTTTGTGTAAATCAAACGGTTCTATCGTACCGTTACGTTTCACGACATTCATACTTATCCACCTTTATTCTATCTATTTTTTTATCCCCTACCGAACCCATCTTGCTGAACGGTTTAGGTGTATTATAAACCAATTCACATGGTAATTCAACCGTAAAACCTATGAATATTTTATGAAAAAATTTTCATTGTTTGATACTACGTATCAGACTTTCATTTGTAAATAAAAAGAAATGGCTTTACCATGGGGATATCCACAGTGTAAGCCATGATGAAAGTCTTTTTATTTTAGTGAATATATATTCACCATCGGTTAAATACTTTTTCTGCAAATCCAATCATATTTTTTATTTCGATAACTTCTTGATCATTGACTTTAAAGATTCCAGAAAATTTACCGAACACTTGATGTTGTCTAGATTCAATAATAAGAACATTCGAGTGGCTAAAACGATCGAGAATTGGAACAAACTCTAATTGTATCGCACCATCAGATGATGACATTGTCCATGGCGATAGATAATCATCTTTTCCTTCTTTTTGTGGGATATTGAAGATGACGTCGTTGAGTTTATACGTTTTATCCCCATAAAACAGCATATTCTCTGTTGCTTTGGATAGATCACCAAATCCATAGCCAAGATTAAAGCCAATCTTCTTTCCTTGATAGATACCACTCATACTCGACCAATACCACGTGTTTTTATAAGTCCATACCCCGCGACCCCAGTCTAGAACTCCATAGGCATCTTTAAATGTGAGTATCTCTTCTCCAAAGCTCACTGATCCACTCGCTTTGAGTAGATTCATTTTTTGATTATAGTAGAAATGCTTTTTCTTAGAAAAGGGGGTAGCAATCACCATTGAGTCTTTAATCGTAGGTTCAAGAATCAAATCAACCAAAAGTGGTTTCTTATCGTAGAAAGAGGCAATATCTGCTTTGATATGGCGTCTATTTTTTTCTAAAATAAACGAAATACTTTGTCCTTTCTTTTGGAAAACCACATCGCCTTTTGAAGATGTTCTTGGCATCTTTAATTTACCGTTGGAGAAAAATCCCATTTTTGAAAACGAACGTTCAATCTTTTGATCAAAATCGAAGAGTGTCACAGCACTAAACCACATATAGCTATTATCTGCCACCGTGAGTGCGATACCTATATGGTCATTACCCACATAGTAGTAATCCCATTCCTTGATACGCATCCCTCTTACTTTCACCATATCACGATAATAATCTTTGACCAGTGATGTATGGTATCCAGCTTCATTGAGATACCCTTTTAAATTGAGTAATGGTCCTTTGCTGAGTTTATTCTGTTCCATCTTGATCTTCCCTTCCATATTCCTTGTCTTCATGATAGCATAACTTCACATCTTCTTCAATGATTCATCGGTCAAGTGAACCTCATTTTGGAGTATAATAAGGTTAACGAAAGAGGTTACCCATGAGACATTATCGCGTATCTGTTGGTGAACTTGTTTCCTTCCTCTATGCGAGTGGAGACCTCTCCTCAGAGACTTTCCAAAACGTCTCTTTGGTGGAAGGAACAAAGGCTCATCAATATGTTCAAAGTAAATATGACCGTGAAGATCGCGCGGAAGTTCCCATCAGTTATCTCTTTGAACATGAGGGACAAGAAATACTTCTTCAGGGACGAATCGATGGTCTGATTACCCTCAATGACACCCTTTGGATGGAGGAAATCAAATCAACACGATTCCCCATTTTTACAGATGAGTTTATGATGAATCAAGAACATCTTGCGCAACTTAAAATGTATGCGTACATGTATATGAAAAACGAACATCTTGATGAACTCAAGGGACGTGTGACATATATTCAACTCTCTGACTATAAAATGCGATATTTTGAACAATATTTTGATGTCGATGTTTTGGAATCTATTGTTTCAGATTCCATTGCACGATATCTTGTTTGGCTTGATCAATATTATGATCATCTCGATCGTAAGAAAGTATCCTTAGAAAAGCTATATTTCCCTTTTGATACCTATCGTCGTGGTCAAAGAGAAATGATGGCTGCTGTATATCAAACGATGAAAGATGATGATATACTCTTTTCAATAGCACCGACGGGTATCGGTAAAACGATGGCTTCGCTTTTTGCTACGTTAAAATCATTATCAGAAGACAATCAAAAAATCTTCTACCTCTCTGCGAAAACTCAAGGGAAAAAAATTGCTTTAGATACCATGGATTTATTGCACGAAGCTGGGCTTGAGACCAAAACACTAGAAATTACATCAAAAGATGTCACATGCTTTTTAGAAAAAAGAGAGTGCGATCCAGAAAAATGTCCTTTTGCCAAAGGATTCTTTGATCGCCTATCGACTGCGATGCAAGACATTTTTCTTCATGAAACTCTTCTGAACCGAAACACTGTTGAATCCTATGCACGAAAACATATGGTTTGTCCCTTTGAGTTCTCACTTTATGTCTCGTATTTTGTCGATGTCGTTATCTGTGATTATAATTATGCCTTTGATCCCAGAATCCATCTCATTCGTTATTTTGATGAAACGAATTTCAAACCACTGATCTTAGTTGATGAAGCCCATAATATGATCTCTAGATCACGAGATATGTATTCATCCACATTGATCCGTTCTGAATTCATCACATTAAGACGTGCAGCATCCAAACTTAAACCCTCGATTAGACATGCAGTAAAAAAAATGCTTGATCAATTTGATCGTTTTTCAGAACAACTTGAAACAGCTCCCTTTATCTCTTTTAAAAACTATGATCAAGAGTTTTTAGAAACTGTACGATACTTAATGAAGAAAATAGAAAATGCCTTGAAGGAAATGCCGAAGTATGCGAGAAAAACTGATGTGATGGAAGTGTATTTACAGCTTTTAAGTTTTTCAATTATTCATGAATTCTATAATGATACTTACGTGACCAATGTTGAAAAACTGGATGTTGATGATATCGCACTAACCATTCAGTGCTTAGATGCCAGTGAATTTATCTATGACACGATGAAGAATAAAGCGTATGGCACGGTTCTTTTTAGTGCGACCCTCTATCCGATTGATTACTATAAAGAATTAATCGCGATGGGCTACGGTGAAACTATGAAGATCAGATCTCCTTTTGATCCCTCACGCTTAAAACTTATCGTGATGAATCAAGTGAATACAAGATATCAGTTTCGCGAAGGTTCAAAAAATGTCATCATTGAAACCATTCTTGAAGTACTTAAGTCTAAAAAGGGAAACTATATTGTCTTTTTCCCATCCTATCAATACATGCGTCAAATCATAGATGAACTCCCCTTGGATCTCAATTGTGATCTCATCATTCAAGAACGTGATATGGATCAAACTCTTCGTGATACCATTTTGGAGCGATTTAAAACCATTCAAAAGAGATCACAACTCGCTTTCTTTGTCATGGGAGGTATGTTTGCTGAAGGAATAGACTATGTCGGTGATATGCTCTCTGGTGTGATCATTGTCGGTGTAGGTCTTCCCATGATCAGTGAACCAAACAATCAACTCAAAACCTATTATGATCAAACCTTTGGAAAAGGATTTGATTATGCCTATACCTATCCAGGTATGAATAAAGTGATCCAAGCGGTAGGAAGAGTCATCCGTAGAGATAATGATTATGGAATCGCCATCTTAATCGATGATCGCTTTACCACAAAAACCTACCTAAACCTTTTCCCTCCAGAATGGAAACACTATCAGGTGATTAAGAAGCCTAAAGAATTATCATCTATTTTAAATTCATTTTGGGATCATTATAAGGAGGAATAATCATGTGTGGACGATTTACCATCACAATTGACCTAGAAGATTTACGCGTTTACCTGGAAGAAAACTATGATATCTCAGAGTTGAAGGGAGAATTTGATCTTCCAAGATTTAACGTGGCTCCTGGTCAAGATGTGATTACCATTATCAATGATGGTGCAAAAAATAGAGTGGGTACGTTGCGTTGGGGACTTGTTCCATCTTTCGCGAAAGATGAAAAGATCGGGTATCAGATGATCAATGCAAAATCAGAGACGCTTCATGAAAAACCTTCATTTCTCCCTTCTTTTCGCTCCAAACGATGTGTGATTCTTGCGGATAGTTTTTACGAATGGAAAAAAGAGGATACCAAAAAACAACCCATGCGCATCCTTTTTGATGATCAGAAGATTTTTCCCATGGCAGGATTATGGAATACGTTTATCAGGGAAGATGGGACAAAGCTTCATACATGTACGATTATCACGACAGAAGCCAATGAGTTAATGAAACCGATTCATGAGAGAATGCCTGTCATTCTTTCTGAAGAGATGCGAAAAAAATGGCTTGATCCCAGACAGACCAATCTGTATGAACTCTCAAAACTTTTAAGACCTTATAGTCCCGAACATATGCGTGCTTACAAAGTCTCTGATATGGTGAATAAAGCAGGATATGATACACCGGATTGCATCATCGAAATTAAATAAAGAAAAAGTGCTCGGTGAATTAGTTTGCTAAAAACGGACAGTTATTAAAAAAGAGTAGATAGAGCTTGTCTCCGATAATCCATTGGAGCGAGCTCTTTTATTTTTTCTTGTAATC
>QZKD01000019.1 GCA_003605085.1 Acholeplasma sp.
TTATTACTAGGTTACGGAGGACTTGCTTCACTTGGTACAGGAGCCTTTGTAGGGATTGGTGCCTTTGGATTACATTTCATGTATCGCTACATGACGTTACCCATCATGGTATCGATTCTCATTGTCTTATCTATTTCGATTATCATTAGCATTATCTTTGGCTTTGTGTCCTTACGTATTTCTGGGATGTATCTAGCGATTGTGACGATGGGGTTATCCCAAATCGTGATCGAAGTGATCAAAAATATCCCCCAATATGCTTCAGGAACCACAGGTGGATTCCTATCTGGAGGTCCGAGACGTCCCTTAGCCTTTTTAGGATATGAGTTGTCTTCAGATTCCGCTGTCTTATTTACCGCCGTCTTCGTTGTTTTAGGTATGATTGTCGTTCATAATTTGATCAATTCACCCACTGGACGCGCACTTCTTGCAGTTAAGAATAGTGAAACTGCTGCACAGACGATGGGAATCAATTTATTAAAATATCGCTTATTTGCCTTTGTGATCTCTGGTGTCTATGGGACACTTGCCGGTGTGTTATCCATGATGTTTGTCAGAAATGGCAATGTCACACAAGTAGGGTTAACGTTTGCCTTAAATATCTTGGCTGCTGTGGTGATTGGTGGGACCAAATCGATTTGGGGTATCCTGATCGGAATATTTGTTATCTTCGGCTTAGATCTTGCTGTATTCCAACGTTTTCAACTGGGAAACTATTCCATCATCATCAATGGCCTACTCATCATCTTGGTCGTCATGTTCTATCCTGGTGGATTAATTCAGCTCTTTACCAATCTTAAGTTCAAGATCATAGGTGGCTTGAAGAAATTAAGAGGGTTGCGCCATGAAAAATAAAATGATCGAACAGTTCCTCAACCCGATGCAGATGCGATATCAATTAAGTAGACATCGCAGAGCAAATCACCTTTTAGGTTATTACCAAGGATTACTTGACGAATATGTCAATCAAGATCAAAACTTCATTTTAAATCAACAAGCCTTGATTGAGAAGTATTACCAGAAAGCTTATCTGAGCTATCAAGCAAAAATGCAAAATGAGAAGCTTGTCAAACTCGAAATTCAGAAAGAAAACAAATTAAAGCATTTAGAGGAATCATATCCTAAGAAACATGAGCAATATCAAAAGTTTATTGAAAAAATCAAAAAGAATATTGTTTCCTATGAAAACCAATATCAGCAGACCAAACAACGGATTATAAATCTGAATGAAAAGGCTCATCAAGATCGAACGCTTCGTTTGAATGCGCTGAATCAAGCATCCATAACATCGAACGTGTCACCACAAACAAAGCGATCGAAAAACATACAAGCAAAAATTCAAAATGACATTGAAAAGATTACCATCTTGAACAAAATGCTTGAAGAAGAATCCATTCATCTTTCCTTAGATCATCTCAAAATGTACTTCGGTGGCGTTAAAGCTGTCAATGACTTATCGTTTGAAGTTAAACGTGGTGAAATCTTTGGACTCATCGGACCCAATGGTGCAGGAAAAACCACAGTGTTTAACTGTATTACCCAGTTTTATAAAGCCACAGGGGGTCATATCCACTTTTCCAACAAAGAAGGTTATATCGTCGATTTAAACGATCGTAAAACTCACGATATGATTTCAGAAGGTATCGCTCGATCCTTCCAAAATGTCGAACTCATCTGGGAATTGACCGTGATGGACAATTTGCTTGTCGCAGCACACTCCTTATTAGTGAGTAACTACTTTGAACACATGCTACATACGAAGAAAGTGAAGCGAGAAGATTTAGTTCTGCGCACCAAAGCGTTCCATATTTTAAAAACGTTGGGTATTGAAGAATATGCCTTCCGTTCGCCATATGGCTTACCTTATGGAATACTCAAGAAAATCGAGTTAGCACGAACCCTAATGACAGATCCCAAACTGATTATCTTAGATGAACCCGCAGCGGGTCTCAATGATGCAGAAACAAAGGATCTCGCAAAATTGATTCAAACCATCAATCGAACCATGGGGATTACGATCTTCTTAGTAGAGCATGATATGGGATTAGTCATGTCGATCTGTGATACGGTATGTGCGATTTCATTTGGGAAAATGATTGGTATCGGGACACCGAAAGACATTCAATCAAATCCTGAGGTAAGAAAAGCCTACCTAGGGGAGGATAATGATGACTAACACACTTGAGATTAAAAATCTGGAAATTGATTATGGGATTGTCAAAGCAGTCAAAGGTGTCAACATGACAGTTCCCAAAGGTTCGATCATCGCTTTACTTGGAGCTAATGGTGCAGGCAAAACCTCGATCATTCGTTCCATCTCGGGAATCGCTAAAGTTAAGTCTGGAGAGATTCTTTATCAAGGAGAACCCATTCATAATCTACCCCCGTATAAAATCGTTGAAAAAGGGATTCTACAATCCCCTGAAGGCAGAATGATTTTAAATGGATTAACCGTTGAAGAAAACTTACTCGTCGGTGCATACTCGCTAAAGTCAACCACCAAAGATGGCATCAAGATCAGGCGAAGCGACCGAGTCAAGATGTTACTTGAGGAAACTTATAGTTATTTCCCTATCCTGAAAGAAAGAAGAAATCAACAAGCTTCGACACTCTCAGGGGGTGAGCAACAAATGCTCGCGATTGGACGAGCCTTAATGGGTGCACCGGAGCTACTGCTCTTAGATGAACCTTCGCTTGGCTTAGCTCCTCTCGTGATCAAAGAAATTTTCAATATTATCAAACGTATCAAACACGATGGAAGAACGATTCTCATCGTGGAACAAAATGCCAAACAAACATTAAAGATTGCAGATTATGCGTATGTGCTTGAAGTGGGCAAGATTAAGACCGAAGGTATCGCTAAGGATCTCTTGGAAGATAAACAATTGATCAGCGCCTATCTCGGTGAGAGTTAATTTGAGAATGGTAAAAGGTGCGAATAGCACAGAAAATAAAAGGAGATATAATATGAAGAAATTGTTAGTCGTAACTTTCTTTCTTATGATCGGTCTTGTATTGATTGGTTGTACAGAAAGTGAAGCAGGAACACAAGGTATTGACGACGAATTTATTTACGTTGGAAATACTGCTGCAACTTCCGGAGCATTTGCCGGTGTTGGTGTTCCATTTAATTTAGCGATGCAGGTCGTATTTGATGAATACAACGCAACGCATGATGGAAGAGACATTAAATTTATTCATTACGATGATACATTTAATGGCGAAACAGGTCTTGCTTTGACAAAGAAATTAGTTGAAGAAGACAAAGTGTTTGCACTCGTTGGTCACTTCGGAACGAATACCGTCAATGCAACGATGGACTACCTCTTAGAAACAGGTATCCCCATGGTGTATGGTGTGACTGGTGTTAATTCACTCTATTTTGGAACTGAAGTCGGAAATAACATTTTATCCGTTCAACCTATCTATCGTACCGAAGGTCGTATGATGGTTGCAAGAGCACTCAATGAATCCTTATTCGGTACCAATGGCGATGCAAAACTTGGCGATACGGATAAGATCGTTGTTCTCTATTCCGATGATGATGCTGGACAATCCATTAAGTTAGGTATCCAAGATGAAGTTACTACTCAAGGTATCGCAAGCCGTGTGGTTTACTTACCATTCAATGCGAACACTGCAGCAGCTGTCGTTCCCGTCGCCTTAGCTGAAAATCCTGGAGTCATCTTATTATCATCTAACCAAGCACCTGCAACAGCAGCTGCAACCGCATTACGTTTAAACAATAGTACAGTTCCTGTTCTTTCCTCTTACGTCAATAGTGCTGCAGTATTCTCACCAGCACAAGTGGATGCAGCAACACCACTTCCTTACAATGTCTATGCGAATGCATGGGTTGACATTGCAAGCACTGGCGCAGCTGGCCCAACCGCAGCACAACTCGGTGATGCAACACTCGCCAATTGGAATGAATTAGAAGCAGATCCTTTCTATGCACTTGGTGAAGCTTCATTTGCATACCTTGCTGGATTCACAGCAGAATATTGGGAAGGCTTTGTTCATGATATGAATATGTCTGAACTCATGGATGGCACAACCGCTGCGAAATCTTTATGGGCAAATGCATATGCAATGGCTGGCTATGTAGCAGCGAATACCTTTGTTGCACTCTTAGAAAAAGTTGAAGACTTTGAGGCATTGACATGGGAATCCTTCATCGCAATCGCTGAAGAAGCACCTATCAATCTTCCAATGGCTGGTTCAATTGACTGGACAGAAGGCAAGCGTATGGGATTAACTGAACTTGCTTTAACGAAGTATCAATTAACAGCATCTGGATGGAGTTTTGCTAAGATTAGAGATATCGAATCCATTTCTGAAGTTAACGCAAAATAAACAATCGATGAATCGAGATGGACAGGTCAGTTTGACTTGTCCATTTCCTTATGATTCACCCATGAAAGAAAAGAAAAAGGAGTTGATATGTCGATGGAAAAAAGAGAAATCGTACTCAAGAATGGTGAAGTTATCCACTATTTAGAACAAGGTGAAGGAAAGCAAGTATTCTTGTTTATTCATGGAAATTTCTCATCCTCACTTCATTATTCACCACTTTTGAAACGTATGCCGAGTGATATAAAAATACTTACTCCTGATATGCGAGGTTTTGGTGATTCAACGTATTATAGACGCATTGGATCGCTTGCTGAGCTCGCAGAGGATATGTACCTATTCTTAGTCGCAAAACACGTTAAAAAGGCAAGTATTGTCGGCTGGTCACTGGGTGGTGGTGTAGCTTTAGAACTTGCAGCATCACATCCAGAAATCGTTGAGAAAATGGTGTTGATTAATTCAACAACACATCGAGGTTATCCTGTATTTAAAAAAGATGAAAAGGGTCAAATGCTGCTTGGACAAGTGTATGAATCAGCCGATGAAATGGCTAAAGATCCTGTGCAAGTCGTCCCTCTTTTAGATGCTCAGAAGAACAAGAATTTCGCAGTGATGAACTGGGTATTTGATAAGACGATTTATACGGTTGGAAAACCTGATCCAGAAGATAATACTTTATGGATACAGGAATCGCTTAAACAACGTAACCTACCTGATGCAGATTGGGCACTTGCAAATTTGAATATGTCGAATCAACACAATTTCTATAATGCAGGAACAAATGCCATTAGTAAGATTAAATGTCCAATTTTACATACTTGGTCAAAACAAGATATCGTCGTTCCACAGTATATGGTATTGGAGAATGTTAAAGCACTAGAAGGACTCTCAAAGTTAGTCATTTATGATAACTGTGGACACTCACCGCTCGTGGATGTGCCAGATCAGTTAACAAAAGATATCCTAGATTTTCTTAATGCTTAAGAGGGCGAAAGCCCTTTTTCATTTATATAAGATGCCAGAAAATCGTATATATAAAAATTTAAGAAAAAATTGCATGTTTAGTATTTATAAACTTTTTACAAATTAGACTGTTTTTGGAAGAACGGTAAAAAATGAATCCTTGAAATTAAGAAAATGTGAAAAGATTGAAATCACAATGTCAAAAGATATATAGTCATAATCAAACGAAAATAAGTAGATCCATGAGATACTAAGACATCAGCATGAGAATCCTATCAAAATATTTTCTATGATAGATTTTTAAATTTGAAGTGATGAAGAATAATAAACGTAAGAATAACATTGAATAAATAATCGTTCCTTAGACGAGGTCATGTACTCTATATAACAGGTGCACATGTACGCGTGCGCGTAGGAGGATTCACTTATAAATGATTATACACTCAAGTCATAAAAAATGAAGAAGAGAGGATTAGCAAAAACGATGGTTTGATCAGGTAAGAAGATTTTGGTGATCCATACTAATCAAATCTCTTAAGTTTAAAAAAAACTGGAATCATGATATTTCAAAAGTAAACCTAAGGAGGTAAAGAGGGTTATGGATAGTTGATCAAAAAACATCTTATGTGATTGTGAGTTCATGTCGATGTATAAAATGTTATCTTTTAAGTGAATAAGAAAAACCGACACATGTATGTCTTAGAAGAAGAAGTAGAACCGAGAAAGTGAGTCAAATTTGACTACCTCTAAAATAGGCTTGAAACGTCATATCGGCAATTGAGCGCATGAGACAGAGGAATACCCATAAAAGTAGTTCTCAAACGACGAAAAGCTTCTCTCATATATTTTTATTATACTCATTTTTTATTTATGTATGTGTTTAATACCAATAGAAGTACTTAATTTCCATTTTTATTATATGTATGAAGTATTCTTAACATCGATTAATCCCACGGATTTATATTTTTTTATTCTATATATGTGCGTATAATATATATTATGTTAACCATTAACGGTGAGCCTTACTGTGCGGATATGTATGTTTGTGTTGATAAGTGTGGATTACTTTTTTGACCAAACTTCGGCTTCTTTGCTCCAAATGGGGTGTGAACTATCGAAAAACGACTATTATTAAACATACGTTTCTCGATACGCAAATTTATTCGTTATGGTACAATGAAATTGGTGATAATATGCAGAAAAAAACGATTTTAATCATCTTCACTGGTGGTACCATTTCGATGGCAAAACACAAAGAAACCAGTAAGGCGATCATCAGTGATAATCAGTCTGAACTCCTAAATAATATCGCGTCTGAACTAAAAAACATTGAACTTTTGTCCCATCAGTTCTCACTTAAGTCATCCCCTTCAATTACTCCAAATGATATGTTTGACCTCTCTTTATTGGTCAAATCATACATAAATGACCCTAAAATTGATGGTATTGTGATCACACATGGTACAGACACTCTTGAAGAAACAGCCTACTTTTTAGACCTTTACTTAGAGACAAAAAAGCCTGTGGTCATCACTGGATCCATGCGCAACTATTCAGAGCTTGGTTTTGACGGGTTAAGTAATCTCGTAAGTTCTATCCTGGTTGCAGCTAATAAAGAGTCCAAAGATATGGGTGTACTTGTTGTCATGAATGATGAGATCAACGCAGCTGCTGAGGTGACTAAGACACATACACTTGCTCTAGATACATTCAAGTCTTTAGAATTCGGTCCCATTGGAATTGTTGAACAAGAAAACGTATTATATTATCGACAGACGCATTATCCCCATCGCCATATCTCTCCTGATCGTATCGTAACAAAGGTTGAAATCATCAAAGTCTATTCCGGGGCAAGTTCAGAAATACTAAACTTACTTATTGACCATGGTATCAAAGGTATCGTTCTTGAAGCACTTGGTCGCGGTAATGTACCTCCCCAAATGGTTCCTGGAATAAAACGAGCAATCGATGCAAACATTCCCGTGGTGATAACATCACGCTGTCCTAAAGGTAGAGTCCTTGATAGCTATGGCTATGAAGGTGGCGGACATCACTTGCGTCAACTTGGTGTTATCTTCACCGAAAATCTATCAAGTCAGAAAGCAAGAATTCGTTTAATCCTAGCACTTGGTGTCTCTAATGAGTATAACCGGATTAAGGAGTTCTTCTCGTGAGTCCCTTCATTCAAACCATGCGCGATTTAAGAGATCGAGAATCTTCAAGACGTGTGATTGCCTATCTCGTCTTGTCTTGGGGAATACTTGGTATTTTACTTCAATTTGGTCGTTCTCTTTTAAGTCCTGAACCCCTTCTATCCTTCTTCACAAACTTCATCTATTTCACGACCCAAAGTAATATATTCATCACGGTCATCGCCTATGTATTTATTCGTGGTAAAAGCCAAAGTTCTACGTTTCATTCGTTCGCATTTATCGCACTTCTCAACATCATCATTACGGGGATTGTCTTCCATATTCTTTTAACACCTTACATGAGCAGAGTAAGCTTTCTGAATCATGTTCTCCATACCATAAATCCTCTTCTTTATGTCTTCTTTTATTTTTCATTAATCACATCTTTTCCACCTATCAAAAAGGTATGGATTGTTCTGATATATCCACTCATTTATGCTTCTTTAGTTTTCTTATTTATTGAACCTGTATTTGGAAATATGCTTGAACAAATCGTCGATGCTTTCGATAGTGCACGCTATGTATATCCCTTTTTAGATCCTAGAAATTATGATCGTGGACTGATCGGAGTTATCTTATTTAATCTGGGAATCCTCGCGCCTATTATGCTGGGATTGTCTGTATTACTTCTCTTTTTAAAAAGAAAATATGAAGAGAAGATTCAAACCATAAACAACAAAAAAGAGGTTGCCTAAACCTCTTTTTTTATCTGCATTATTAGCGCTATTTATTTAATTAAATCAAGAAATGATGTTCCGTTTTTTGGTCTTTCAGTTCCAAAATTATCGGTGATTGTTGTTCCAATATCTGCGAAAGTTTTCATTAGTGGTAATGCTTTTCCAACCTTATGTCTCGGGGTAAAGGCGAGCAAAGGAACGTACTCTCTTGTATGATCTGTTCCGTGATGAATAGGGTCATTTCCGTGATCAGCAGTAAGCAATAGTAAATCATCTTTTGTCAAATTTTCAATTAAACCGGGAAGTTGTTTATCGAAAACTTCTATAGCTTTACCATAGCCAATGGGATCTCTGCGATGGCCATAAAGTGCATCAAAATCAACGAGATTTAGGAAACATAAACCAGTGAAATCTTCCTTTGAAAGAGCGATGATTTGTTCCATTCCATCTTCGTTGCTCTTTGTTTTACTATAGCGATTGATACCATATCCATCAAAAATATCATTGATTTTTCCTAATGCAATGACATCATAGTTCGCTTCAGATAAGAAATTGAGTGCCGTTTTTTCGTGTGGTTTTAGGGCATAATCATGACGATTACTTGTCCGTTTGAAGGTGGAGCTTGACTCTCCGATAAAGGGTCTAGCGATGACACGACCAACTTTCCACTCAGGTTTCATCGTGATTTCACGTGCAATTTCACAAATTTTATATTGTTCTTCAATGGGAATAATCCCTTCATGCATCGCGATTTGTAACACGGAATCCGCTGAAGTATACACGATGATTGCACCTGTTTTCATGTGCTCTTCACCGAGATCTCTGATAATATCTGTCCCAGATGCACTGATATTTCCAATCACTTTTCTTCCTGTTTTTGTTTCGAGTTCTTTGATTAATGCATCAGGAAAACCAGTATCAGTAAATGTTTGGAAAGGTTTGGTAATGTACATTCCCATCATTTCCCAGTGACCTGTCATGGTATCTTTTCCTAAAGAAGCTTCTTGAATTTTCGTGTAAAAAGCAAGTGGTTTTTGAACGGGTTCGACATGCTTGATAGGGGCTATGTTTCCGTATCCTAATGCTTTCATATGAGGGATATTTAGGACCATACGCTCAGCAATATGACCGATTGTGTTTGAACCAACATCATTATAATCCTTTGCATCGGGTGCTTCTCCAATACCAAGACTATCTAATACTATGAGAAAAACTCGTTTGTAAATCATCTTATTCCTCCTTCGCACGTGGGTGTGCGCTCTGATATATTTCTTGTATTCTTTTCTGGCTGATGTGGGTATAAATTTGGGTGGTTGAAATATCTTCGTGACCCAAAAGAGATTGTAATGTTCTTAGATCCATGCCATTTTCAAGTAAATGTGTCGCAAAAGAATGTCTTAGCGTATGCGGTGAACAGTCAGTTTCTACATGGGCATCATGTGCAAGTTTTTTAAGAAGTTTGAAGAAGCCTTGTCTTGATAATCTTGATCCTTTTTGATTGACAAAAAGATAAGAAGTTTTCATTTGATGCAATAGATGTTCTCTCGATTTAATGATATATTCCCTTAAAGCAACGACTGAAGGATCAGAGATAGGAACCATGCGTTCTTTACTACCTTTGCCCTTCACAATAATGTATCCTTGATTCAAATGAATATCGCCCATTTCGATATCTAGTAATTCTGAAACGCGTAATCCTGATCCGTAGATGAGTTCTAAAAGTGCCATGTTTCTTAATCCTAATTCTGTCTTTGGATCCACTTGATTGAGGATTGAAATCACTTCATCGACAGATAATACTTTGGGCAAACTCTTTTCAATTTTTGGGGATTTATAAGATTTTGCAATATCTTCACTGACTTCTTTTTCAAGGATCAGAAAGTGATGAAAACTCTTGATTGCAGTGAGTTTACGCGCCATACTTTTCGTTGAAATGATGCGTTTCAAACTTCGCATGTACGCTTCTAAATGAACTCTTTCAATGTCTTTAGGTGACTTGATTCCATGATAACGTAATAAAAAGGCAGCGTATTGTTCGACATCACGGAGATAGGAATCCAGCGTATTTTTACTCGATCCCTTTTCATTTTTTAAGTAGAGTTGGAAATCTTTAATGAGATATTTCATACGAATATACTGAAGACTTGATTCCCTAAAAAGATGCCTTTTAAGGTAAGCTTCAGCTGTCCCTCCTCTTCACAAACAAGCCCTAACTCCATCATTTCATAAAGTTTTGGATAACGTTCAAAAAGGTCAAACTGATATTTTTCTTCAAGTTCTTTAATATGGACTCCAGACATTTTACGAAGACCAAAGATGAGTTCATCTTGGATATTTAGTTCCCTAGTTTGTAATTCTATTCTTTCTTGAGGGGTATGAAGATAAGTAGAGATAATCCGATGATTATACGTGCGATGGTTATCGATGAATCCATGTGCTCCAGCACCGATACCAATGTATTCTCCCAATGTCCAATAGAGTAAATTGTGTTTTGAATACTGTTGGTCTTTGGCATAATTAGAAATTTCATAGTGCTCATATCCAAAAGATTTTAGACGTTCCATTACACGCTCATACATGAGAGCTTCTGTTTCCTCATCCATTGTCTTGAATAGACCCTTCAAAAAAAGATGATAAAAGTACGTTTTTTCTTCTAAAATTAATGAGTAACATGACACATGGGGAATGTCTAGTGACTTGATGATATTCAAGTCTTCTTCAAGCATTGCTAGAGTTTGTCCTGGGATTGCATAAATTAAATCGAGAGAGATATTATCAATTCCTAATGATCTTAAATGATCGATCGCATGAAATATCTGGGGTTTTGTATGTTTCCTATTGAGCGATAGTAACAATGTTTCGTTGAATGTTTGTACGCCTAAACTCACACGATTAATTCCATATGTCTTGAAGAGTTTTCCTTTATCCGCGTGATAGGATTCGGGATTTACCTCAATCGTATATTCACTAGGTTTGATCTCTTTTAGCATCTCAAATAATCTTTTTAATTGTGCCAAGGAAAGCATGGATGGTGTTCCACCACCGATATAAATGGTATCAATCGTTGAAAAATGGGACCGATAGGAAAGGGTCTCTTTTTCTAACGCATCAAGATATTCATCAATCATGTAATCATCTTTAGGTTTCCGTTTCACAAAGTCACAGTAGTGACAAATCGATTCACAGAAGGGGATATGAATATATAAACCTTTCATCATGTCTCACGTTCCTTGTAGGTCTATTATACCAAATAATGGTTTACATAATAAAGAAAAGTGATGAGAATTACTCATCACTGTTGGATAAAATGGCTAAGAATGCTTCCTGTGGAACATCGACTCGTCCTAAGGATTTCATCTTTTTCTTACCTTCTTTTTGTTTCTGCAGGAGTTTCTTCTTACGCGATACGTCGCCACCATAACACTTCGCTAAGACATCTTTACGCATCGCTTTAATCGTTTCGCGTGCGATGATCTTGTTGCCAATGGCTGCTTGAATAGGAATTTCAAACATCTGACGTGGAATAAGTTCAACCATTTTTTCACAGATAGATTTCCCACGGTTATATGCGAACTCTCGATGGACAATAATGGATAAAGCATCCACGACTTCACCGTTGAGCAAGATATCCATTTTCATTAAATTAGATGGCTTGTAGCCTGCCATTTCATAATCAAATGAAGCATATCCTTTGGTGGATGATTTGAGTTTATCAAAGAAATCATACACGATTTCAGAAAGAGGTAAATCGTAATGGATATGAACTCGATTGGCATCAATATACTTCATATCCCCAAAGATACCACGCTTCTTTTGGGAAATGTCCATGATGGCACCGACGTATTCTTTAGGTGACATGATGGATGCGCGAATATAGGGTTCTTCGATGCGTTCAATGCGCTGTGGATCGGGCAATTTTGAAGGATTATCAATGGTGATCATCGTCCCATCGGTCAAATACACATGATAGATAACAGATGGAGCAGTGGCGATTAAATCAATATTGAATTCACGTCGAATGCGTTCTTGGATGATATCCATGTGCAACAATCCCAAGAATCCTGTACGGAATCCAAAGCCTAAAGCTTGAGATGTTTCAGGTTCGTAAAGAAGTGAAGCATCGTTTAATTTTAACTTGTCAAGGGCATCTTTTAGATCACCAAATTGATCGGAATCGATCGGATAGAGGCCGCAAAAGACCACACTATGCATCGTTCGGTAACCCGGGAGTGCTTCTTTTGCACGGCGCTCTTTATAGGTGATGGTATCCCCTACACGCACGGTATTGATATCTTTAATGGAGGCAACAAGATAACCTACATCTCCTGGACCAAGGATGTCTCTTTTAAGAATTTTGGGCGTGAGAACACCTACTTCGACAACTTCAAAAGAGGCATTGGTTGCCATAAACTGAATGATGTCACCTTTTTGTACGGTTCCATTGACAATTCGCACACTGGGAATAACCCCTTTATAGGAATCAAAATAGGAATCAAATACAAGTGCTTGAAGTGTTGCATTCGCATCACCTTTAGGTGCAGGCACATCTTTTACGATACGTTCTAAGATTTCATCGATACCGATACCTTCTTTTGCTGAGGCTAAAACAGCATCTTCAGCAGGTAAACCAATGATCTCTTCAATCTCTTTTTTTACTTTTTCAGGTTCAGCAGATGGTAAATCAATTTTATTGATAACTGGAATAATTTCCAAGTCATTATCGATCGCTAAATAGACATTGGCCAACGTCTGAGCTTCAATTCCTTGAGCAGCATCGACGACTAATATCGCTCCTTCACATGCCGCGAGTGAACGCGAGACTTCATAAGTGAAGTCTACGTGACCTGGGGTATCGATTAAATGCATGATATATTCTTGACCATCTTTTGCTTGATATAGCATTTCAACGGCGTTGAGTTTAATCGTGATTCCACGTTCTCTTTCAAGATCCATAGAGTCTAGGAGTTGTTCTTTCATCTCACGATCACTGACCGTATTTGTGCGTTGTAAAAGACGATCGGCAAGGGTTGACTTACCGTGATCAATATGGGCGATGATGGAGAAGTTTCTGATGCGTTTTTGACGTTCGTTTAAATAAGACTTATTCATGTCAACCTTACCTTTCCGCTTAATTATTGTATCATAAAAAGTGGATAATAAAAGCATTATTATACGATTTAATTAATAAATTAAAGTATCTAAAGTAGGTAAACGCTTTTATAAGTTTAATGTCAAAAATTGATTGCAAAATATTTGTGAATTATGTATAATGAAAGGGTAATGAAACAATTCATAGGAGGAATTAAATAGACATGAAAAAATTGATTGTATTCTTTTTTATTGCGTTTCTTGCCGTTGGCTTATTTGCCTGCGAAGAGCGCGAATATCCAGTAGATGGTGAGTTCTTAGCTTACGAAGTTAGCGTATCCAGAAACGCTCCACAAGTCGTATTCGTGACCGTAACCATTGAAAAGGGTAAGGTCGTTGCTTATAACATTGATACTCGTCAGGGAACAAGAACTGTTGGTGGTACTGAATTAGAACCAACATACACCTTCGCATTCAATGCACAAACCAAAAAAGAACTTGGTGATGCATATGGCATGAAGGCAGCTTCTCCTATCGGTAAAGAATGGTATGAACAAGCCGCTGCAATTGAAGCATTTTGGTTAGAAAATGGTGTTGATGCTGTTACAGTAAATGAAGATGGTGACATCGATAACGTGACTGGTGCAACCATTACTGATAGTTACAGTGCAGTTGCTAAAAAAGCCTTAGAAAATGCTAAAGCTGGTAAATTTGTTGCAATCTTAGCAGATGGAACAAACCTTTATAGTGCAGAATTAGTCCTTAATGCTAAAGGCGAAATCGTCTCCTTAATGCTTGATACTCTTCAAAAGAAGAGAGGTACAGCTGCAGACGTATTCGAATGGAATGCTCAAACTAAGCAAGAATTAGGTTATGCTTATCATATGCACTATGCAACTTCTGGTGCAACCAATGATACTGACTATCAAGCATGGTTAACCGCAAACAACAAGCTTGAATGGTTCGAACAAGCAAACTTAATTACTGATGACATCATTGCAAACGGATGGAGCACAACTGCTGCTGAAAACGTTCCTGCTGGTGTGACTGTCGGTACTGAAGAATATTATGAAGTCTTAGCACTTGTCTTCGGTTTTGCTGGTGATTCAGTTAAATAATTAAACAACTTATGCACATGTGCTTTCACATGTGCATTTTGTTTTTAAGGGACCTCCTTTTGTTTAGGGTTCGGGATCTTACACATTCGGGTGAGATAACGAACCCATTTTTTTATCATTTCACTCGCAATAAGAAAAATCCCTGTTATAATGGGAATGAAGGGGAGTAGTTTATCCTTGTGAATCGTCAAGACGGTTAATACCCGGTTCACTTCAAGCCAAGCTTGTAACAAGACCTTCAAGACATTTTTTGTCTTGAAGGCTTTTCTTTTATAAATCCAGTAGAAAGAGGAACAGAGTATGAATGTGTGGTTAAGTTTAATTTTGTTGATTGTAGGTTTTGTTTTTTTAGTCAAGGGTGCTGATTTTTTTGTGACATCATCGTCCTCTATTGCACGTCGGTTTAATGTATCACCCTTGGTCATCGGATTAACTTTGGTGGCATTTGGGACATCACTACCGGAACTTGCGGTCAGTTTTATCGCCTCATTAACCGTTGAACCTGGTGCAACCGCGGATATAGCGATGGGTAATGTCGTTGGATCTAATATTGTTAATATCACATTGATCTTAGGGTTAACTGCGCTTGCTCGACCTATAAAAGTGTCGAAAACAATGTACAAAAAAGAGTTCCCTTACCTGATATTTTCAGCAATTTTAGTTACTTTACTCGCTTTATGGTTTCAAAATGATGCTCAAATTGTGCTTTTTGAAGCTGTCATTTTACTCATTTTCTTTATTGGATACGTGATCCTTATGATAAAAACAGCAAAAACAGATGACATACTTGAAGAAATCCGTATTCTAAATATAAAAAAATCGACCTTATTATTAGTTGTTGGCTTAGCTGGAGTCACTTTAGGTGGCTGGATGGTGACACGTGGTGCCGAAGCATTGGCTGTAGATCTGCTTGTCAATCTCGTCGGTATGTCCACGACTCAAGCAATTACACTTGTCGGCCTTACGATTGTTGCTGTGGGTACATCGCTACCTGAGATGGTCACATCCATAGTTGCAGCTAAAAAAGGAGAAAACGAAATAGCTTTTGGTAATCTTGTCGGATCCAATATTTTTAATGTGCTTTTTATCTTAGGTTTATCAGGATTATTTACTCCCCTTGGGATCAATAATGATGTAATGTTTGACATGTGGATCATGATTGGGGTCACATCGATTGCAATTTTTGCATCAGTGACTTTGGGACAGGTCTCCAAAAAAGAGGGACTATTTCTCATAATTATCTATATTGCTTACGTTCTTTTTATTATTGTTCGTGCTTTAGGGATAGCCTAAATAAAAAAAGCTGGAAGCATCCAGCTTATTCATCCACATATTCTTGCATTTCAGGTTCAATATCTTCAACATCAATGGTCACTTCTAATACTTTTTTGGTATCAGCTGAAGTTACAGTCACGACAAGATTCTTGTAATGGAATGATTCACCTGCCATAGGGATCTTTCCAAGTTCATCTTGAACCCATCCGTTGATGGTCGAATATTCCATCTCTTCTTCAATGCCTAATTCTTCAAAAACATCATCGATATCTGCATATCCTTTGACCTTGTATTGGTTGTCATTAATTTTTACAATCTGCTCAATAATCTCATCATGTTCATCCCAGATATCACCCACAATTTCTTCTAGAATATCTTCCATCGTCACAATTCCAAGTGTTCCACCAAATTCATCTTTAACAATCGCCATATGAGCTTTGTTTTCTTGAAGTAAATCAAGAAGGTTGGATACCTTCATGTATTCTGTAACAAAGACCGGTGGTTTAATAATGCTTTCTAATGTTTGTTTTTCAAGGACCACACGATTATAAAAATCCTTGTGATTAATGGTGCCAATAATGTGGTCAATTGAAGTGTCATAGACGGGTAATCTAGAGTATCCACTATGTTTGAATAAGTGAATGATACGCTTGATATCTTCATTTTCAGAGATTGCGACCACATTCACCCGAGGTGTGAAAATTTCTTCGATCTTTAAATCATCAAAGTCGATAACATTTCGGATCAGTTCACCTTCATTTTCGTTGATTCCACCTTCTTGTTCGACTTCACTTACATAGGTTAAAAGTTCTTCTTCAGTGATGCTTGGTCCTTCATCTTCTTTAATACCTCGAGTAATTAACTTTTGGATACCTCCAAAGATGATTGAGAAAGGATAGAGGATCCAAATAAAGAATTGTAATACAGGTGTAACAACAAGTGCAAATTTTTCAGGGACACGTTTAGCAACACTTTTGGGGGTAATTTCACCAAAGATTAACACTAAAATCGTCATCACTGCAGTGGATAATGTCACCCCAATATCGCCCCAATAAGAAACGAAAATCACCGTCGCCAACGATGCCGAAGCGATATTTACAATGTTATTACCAATTAAAATCGTGATTAAAATACGGTCGAAATTTTCAGCAAGCTTAAGAGTATGTTTGGCTTGCTTATGACCATTTTGAATCATGTTTTTTATTTTAATCGTATTTAATGATGAAAATGCGATTTCTGTTGCGGAAAAAAATGCAGACATTAAAATCAGAAAAGCGATAATCACCAATTGAATAATGAGTGTCTCTTGAGGCATACCTATTCAACCTTTTCTTCGTCATCAATAGATGACTCTTTGGTCACACGGACCTTGTTGATGACCTTATCATCAATCTCTAAAACTTCAAATGTAAATCCGTTATAATGCACGACAACATGTTCATTTTCTTCAGGAAAACGACCAAGCTGACCTAAAATAAATCCGGAAATGGTGTCATAATCCTCGACGGGTAGATCTGCATCAATGACGTCATCAACATCATTAATGGTGAGTAAACCATCAATCTCATAGGTATCTTTATCAATAAGCTTGATGCCTTCTTCATCTTCATCGTATTCATCAGCGATGTTCCCTAAGATTTCTTCAATCAAATCTTCCATGGTTACAATCCCAGAAGTTCCACCATATTCATCTAATACGACAGCGATATGATTCTTTTGTTTTTGCATTTCACGGAAGAGTTCGGCTGTCTTTTTTGATTCAGGAACAAAATATGGGGGGCGAATCAATTTCTTTAGGGTTAATTTTTCATCAGGATTATCAATATATTTTAGTAGATCTTTCACGTGGAGTGTACCAATGATGTGATCGATATTATCTTCAAAGACTGGGTAGCGTGTGTATTGTTCTTTTTGGATTAAATCGATAACTTGAACACGGGTCATACGAATATTAAGTGCTGCAATTTCTGTGCGATGCGTCATGATTTCATCCACTGTTGTATCAGAGAAATCAAACACATTTTGAATCATTTCTGATTCCTCTTCGTCAATCGATCCTGTTTTACTGCTTTCTTCGACAATTGTTCTGATCTCTTCTTCAGTGACTTTACGTTCGCCTTCATTGGCTTTCAAGCCAAAGATGTAACCGAACAAAATCGACAAATGATCAAATAACCATATAAGAGGGGATAAAACATAGGATAAAAAGATGACAAATATAATGGTGCGATATGCGACTCGAACAGAATGCTTATTGGCAATTCTTTCTGGAATCATTTGCCCAAAAACAACATGAAATGCAATCAATAGAAAACCAATAGCGATTAAAATAATCGTTTCAAGCCAATCTAGAGTGGTTCCGACGATATCCAATATATCGTTTCTAAACATGGTGAATGCAATAGCTCCATTGATTAATGCTGCAAGCACACTAAAAAGATGCAATCCAAGTCGATATCTCTTTGGTTCAAAATTCACTTTTTGAACACGCTTGGCTGCAATATTACCTTCATCTGCATCTTCTTCGACACGATTATCACTGATAGCAAGTAAAGCTGTATCACTAGCGGTGCTTATAGCGGTCAAAATAATTAGGATAATCATGATGATCATTGAGACTAACATAGGCTCACCTCATGAATACAACAAAAAAAGACACCTAAAAAAGCGCAAGGCTTTATGTCTTTGTGACTAGGGTATGTGGGATCGTCGATCCTACTGCTTGATTCTTCCATTCCTAACATTATCCTCCATCTGGGATGTGATACTCATATCATACATGATTTTGCACAAAAAGTCAATGAGCCCGTATTCATCCTTCGGTAATCTTTACCATTTTTATTGTCTCAATAAGGCTTTTTATGTTACAATAAGGTGTAACATCAACGGACCTTTAACATCTTGACATGATGAGGGCATCCGATGATTTTTTTATGATAAATCATAAACGGAAAGTTTGGTAAACCTATGGTTCCTATCCTGATGAGTGTTGTTTTAGAAAATTTACTCCATTTAGCCATGTTGGGTATTGGATTTGTATTTCTAATCAAAGGTGCTGATTACTTCATCATCTCCTCAAGTTCCATCGCAAGAAAATTCCATGTTTCACCTTTAATCATTGGTTTAACATTGGTCGCCTTTGGAACATCACTACCTGAACTTGCCGTAAGTTTTGCTGCATCTCTATCCGCAAGAGCCAGTGGGACAACCGCAGATATTGCCATGGGCAATGTCATTGGATCCAATATCGCTAACATTACCATTATTTTAGGGCTATCAGCCATCATGATGCCTATAGCTGTAAATAAATCGATGCATAAACAAGAACTCCCATTTTTGATGAGTATAACTGTACTTCTTGCACTCCTCATCAATGTTTTTGCTGGGGATCAAATCGTTTGGTGGGAAGCATTGATTTTGATGCTTGCATTTGCGTTTTATATGTATTTAATGCTAAGAAGCCATAATAATCAAGAAGAAAACCTTGAAGTTCATCTCGTTGATATCAAAAAAGCAGTCATTTTGCTCATTTTAGGTATATCTGGAGTATCTATCGGGGGTTGGTTAGTAACGACAGGTGCAGAATTTATCGCTATTGAAATACTCGTTCAAGCATTCAGTATGGAAGCATCACGTGCCACCACTCTTGTGGGTTTATCAATCGTTGCCCTTGGCACCTCACTACCTGAATTAGTCACCTCTGTCATGGCTGCGAAGAAAGGTGAAAATGAAATTGCCCTTGGTAACGTTTTAGGATCCAATGTGTTTAATTCCCTTTTCATTGTAGGATTATCCGGTCTTGTGGTCCCTTTAGGTATGAATGCAGATGTCAGATTAGATTCTATCATTCTCATTGGAATTACCGCGCTTGTTGTCATCTTTTGTATCACAAAACTTGAAATCAATAAAAAAGAAGGATGGGTTTTATTCATCCTCTACTTCGTTTTTATTATCTATATTATCCTACGTGCCTTAGGCATCTTCTAATCCAAGAATTTAGTGATAACAAACCTTAAATCATCACGATGAACGATATAGTCATCGTGATGTTTTTTTTGCATGATCATGAGCTCACTTCTTGGAATATGACGATGCATAGCCAAAGTATGTCTTTTTAAAATCACATCAAACTCACCGGAGATGAGCATGATAGGTATCCTAATATCATGTAGTTTTTTCATAGGAATGTTTGGTTGATCAAGCATCATTTTTAGGTAGGGATTCTGATCAATTTCATACTCGATTCGAAGTTTTTTACGTTCATTTTTCATGATTCCAAGCGGATGAATATTCGCACCACAAATGATCATTTTTTTTAGTATCTTTGGCTCAATTAAAGCCATAAGTAGACCAATGATACCTCCATCGGAATATCCTAAAAAATAAGGATTTTCAAGTTTTAGCTGGTGGATAGCATCGAGATAATCACGTGCCATGACTGCATACTGAAAATCATCCGTTTTAGATGATTGCCCATGATTTCTTGAATCGAAGAGATAACATGTAAAATGATCTTTTAGCGCATAAGCAAGTTCAAAAAAAATCTGATGATCCTCCTGATTTCCATGTACGAAAATCAAAGGTTCTCCTTGACCAATTTTTTCATAAAACAACGTGATTTCATTGACGTTTATTTTCATCTTTTCACCTAAAGAAATAGGTCCCTGTGGCGGGACCTAAAGTGCCAATGTGCATAAGCCATGTTCTGTTCCCTTACGGGTGTGACCATTTATCTCTACATTGTAGCATCCTTCTGCTTCGGTTAGCATTGGGATGTGCCCCTACCAAAATTTGGGTTGCTAGCTTGAGGGGTTTACCGCGTTTCATCGTTTAGTTTCCCAAACGCTCGTCTCTGTGGCACTTTTGAGTTTAGAGCATAGTTTCCCTTAGCTCATCCATCGCCGTTATACTTTCGTATACCCTAGGTTATCGTTTCCCTAGGCACAAACACTACATCCATCACAGGATGTGCTAGCATGGACTTTCCTAACCTATTGCTAGGCTCGATCACCTTCCATTGACATATGCATTATATCATAAAAAATGAATTCACATACAAAAAAGTGAGGTCAGCGACCTCACTTAAGTTATTTATTAATCAGAGCATCTTTACGTGATAAATCGATGCGTCCTTTTTCGTCAATGCCGATGCATTTGACAAGAATTTGATCACCAAGCGATACGATAGATTCCACTTTTTCTACGCGTTCTTTCGCTAAACGAGAGATATGAACAAGTCCTTCAGTGCCTGGCCATAATTCAACAAAGCAGCCAAATTTTTCAATACGCGTGACTTTACCTTCGTAGATTTCACCCACTTTGGCTTCTTTGACAAGGGATAAAATCTTCTCTGCAGCAGCTTCAATCCATTTGGTTTCCGCATGCATTAAGTAGATGCGACCATCTTGTTCGATATCAATCTTGACTTGGTTAAAATCATCAATAATTTGATTAATGATTTTCCCACCACCACCGATGACATCTCTAATCTTATCAGGATTAATCTTGATCATCATCACTTTAGGTGCATACTTAGACATTTCCTTACGAACTGTTGGAATGGTTTCAAGCATATGATCTAAGATGTGCAAACGGCCAATTCTTGCTTGTTCTAAAGCTTCTCTAAGAATTTCTTCAGTAATACCAGAGATCTTGATGTCCATCTGTAATGCAGTGATACCTTCTTTAGTTCCAGCAACCTTGAAATCCATATCTCCTTCATGGTCTTCCATGCCTTGGATATCGGATAAAATTGTATAGTGATTGCCTTCTTTGATCAAGCCCATCGCAATCCCTGCAACTGGAGCCTTAATGGGTACACCAGCAGCCATAAGTGCCATCGTTCCTGCACAGATAGTTGCTTGTGATGAGGATCCATTGGATTCAAGGATTTCAGAGACGATACGAATGGTATAGGGGAATTCTTCTTCTGTGGGTAACACTTGAAGAATTGCACGTTCACCTAAAGCACCATGTCCAATTTCACGACGTCCTGGTGATCCATAACGACCTGTTTCTCCTACGGAGAATGGGGGGAAATTGTAGTGGAGCATAAAGCGCTTCGAATCTTCAAGTCCAAGACCATCAATGATCTGGTTTTCACGAAGAGCACCGAGTGTAACAACACCCAAAGCTTGGGTTTGTCCACGCGTGAATAAAGCGGAACCATGGGTTCTCTGGAGGACATCCACACGTGAAGAAAGTGGACGAATTTCATCAACCTTACGACCATCAGGACGTACCTTATCTTCAGTGATCAAACGTCTTAATTCCTGAGTCACCATGTGCTCAACAATCGACTTGACATCCTTTAAATACTCTTCTTTTGCTTTTTCATCAAAGACTTTGACGCCTTCAATTTCGACAATAAATGATTTGGTTGAAAATTTTTCAACTGTTTCATTGGTTAAATCATCAATTGCTTGATATCTTTCGAGTTTATCAAAAATCGAAACTGCTTTCACCATGCGTTCATACACATAGTCATAAACGGACTTTTTAAGGTCCGGATCGATCGCTTTCGATTCAAAATCCATTTTTTCAACTGGATTATCGTTTAAAATATCTTGAATAAATGCACAAAGACGCTTAATTTCAGCATGTCCAAATAAAATTGCTTCAAGCATACCTTCTTCAGAAACTTGTTTAGCTCCTGCTTCTACCATGTTGATCGCATCTTTGGTTCCTGCAACGGTGAGTTCAATATCGGATTGTGCTTGTTGTTCAACCGTTGGGTTGATGATGAGTTCACCATTCACACGACCGACCTGAACACCTGCAACAGGTCCATTAAATGGAATGTTTGAAATTCCTAAAACAACTGCAGATCCAATCAATGATGCAATCTCGGTGGTGCAGTCTGCATCACTCGATAAAACCGTATTCACCACTTGAACTTCATTTTTAAATCCATCAGGAAATAAAGGACGTAAGGGACGGTCAATTAAACGAGAAGTTAATGTTTCATGTTCTGATGGTCTACCTTCTCTTCTTAAGAATCCACCAGGAATCTTACCTGCTGCGTAAAGCTTCTCTTGATATAAAACCATAAGGGGGAAGAAATCCTGAGTAGAAGCTTCATTCTTCGCTGTAACAACACTGAGGACCATTGAGTCCCCGTACGTGACCATCGCTGAGCCTGCGGCTTGTTTCGCGATTTCACCAATTTCGATCCGAAGCGGTCTTCCACCGAGCATCGTCTCGTAAGTCTTTTTTTGCATGATATAAAATCTCCTTCATTTTATATGTCTATTTTATCTTATAGCCTTAATCATCATACCACAATTTTACACTAAAGTATAGGGAATAAAAAAAAAGTTGCTAGCGCAACCTTTTATCGACGTAATCCTAACTTCTCAATCAACACTTGGTAACGATTGACATCGTAGTTACGAAGATAATTGAGTAAACGTCTTCTTTGACCGATCATTAAGTATAGACCGCGACGGGAATGGAAATCATGGGTGTGAGTTTGAAGGTGACCATTGAGTTGGTTGATCTGTTCGGTAAGTACTGCAATTTGTACTTCAGGAGAACCTGTGTCGCCTTCCTTGGTTGCGTATGCCTTGATGACTTCATTCTTCTTTTCTTTGCTGAGTGCCATATATAATATCCTTTCTCGTATAACTAAAGATGGGGTCGGCATTCCCACATCCTTGTTAACGCCTTTTTCATTGTAACACAAATTTAAAAATATTCAAGTTTTTGTTCTTAAATTTTCACGAATTGATCCACATTTAAGATAAATACCGTTGCCCCACCAACTTCAACTTCAATCGGAAGCGCTGAGAAAGAACCAAATTCATTCACGATCGTGTTAGGCACGAGTTTTGTGCGCTTTTTCGAGTGCTTTTCAATGATTTCTAAGGCTTGAGGAACCTTTTCATCATTGACACCAATCATGAATGTTACATTCCCCGCACGTAAAAATCCACCGGTGGTCGCTAAGCGAGTGGAGAAAAAATGATCTTTAACTAATGCTTTTTGCACTTTGTTCGCGTCATCATTCGATACGATTGCGATAATAAGCTTCATAAAATCACCTCGTTAACCTTATTATATCATGGATTTTTTTAGAGCGTTAATTTTCTAATTGCAATCTCATCATTTTTTAGTTGCTCGATAAGTTCTTTTCGATTCTTGAATTTCATTTCATTTCTTAAGTAATACATGAAGACAATATCCATCTTTTGTCCGTAAATATTTTGTTTGAAATCGAGAATGTGAATTTCTAAACGCTTTTCAAAAGAAAAATTTAGAGTAGGATTATTGCCAATATTTGCCATTCCATGATACCACTTACCTTGCATGCCCACTTTGACATAATAGACCCCACTTTTAGGGAGATAATAATTATCATAATCAATATTGGCTGTCGGATAACCTAGTTTATGTCCTATTTTGTTGCCATGCACAACAAGACCTTTGATATCATAATGTCGATTGAGGAGTTTTCTTGCAGATCCGAGGTCACCGATGGAAAGAAAATCCTTAATATATGTGGTCGAGACACGGGTATGGTTATAAACAAGGTCATCCACGACATCGACAAAGAAATACTTTTTCAAATCAGTAATAGTTCCTTCACCACGATAGCCAAAGCGAGCATCACGACCGATGACTAGACGCTTAACATTGAGTCCTTTAAGAAAGTCAACAAATTCCATGACAGAAAGTTCTGAAAAACTTTGTTCAAAGGGAACAATAAAGGCGTAATCGAGAGGATAACGTGTAAAAAGGGCGATTTTATCTTCTTTTTGTGTGAGCGTACGGAAGATTTGCTTACGTAGTACCGAGGATGGATGCGGATCAAACGTCATCACTGCATGCTTTGTATCAGAATAGGTTAGTACACGTTCAATCAGTTGTTGGTGACCTAAGTGAAGACCATCAAAATTACCCATGGTCATGGTGACTGGGTCATTGTTCTGCATTTCTTGATAGGGTTTGTTAACTATTTTCATGGCTGTCCTCTAAAAAATGATGACCGGAGCATAAATGCCCTCTGATGTCACAGTATAATATGCAATCATGTGTCCTTTTTCATCCTTAACGATGAAAGGTTGATGGGTTGTGGTTTGACGTTGATCCAAATAAACGCCATTTTGAACTAAACGTATCATATAGTCATTGAGTACAAGACAAGGTGTATCTTTAAAAAATTGGTCTAAAGTGATGATATCATCCGTGGTGACATCCTCAATAGTCTTCGCATCTAAAACCGAATACGAACCGACACTCAAGCGATGCAATGATTCTAGTGCAGCGATGTTACCAAGTTTTTGTGCTAAATCATAGGCAAGAGTCCTGATATAAGTCCCTTTCGATACATGGGCTAAAAAGGAAAGTTTTTGATCTATAAAAGGTGATGTTGGTATAAATTCATAGATCATAACATCTCGAGCATCTCTTGTGATTTCAATTCCTTGTCGCGCGAGATCATAGAGCTTTTTGCCTTCAACTTTCAGTGCGGAAAACATCGGTGGTATTTGGGCATATGTCCCAATAAAGGACTGCATGCTTTCGATAATCTCTTCTTCTTTTATGTTTACAGACCTAGTTTCAAGGCATTTTCCAGTCGTATCCAACGTATCATAGGATACGCCGAAAAGGATGGTACCTGTGTAGATTTTATCCAACTCTGAAAAAAGGTATGCGAGTTTTGTGGCTTTTCCCAAACAAAGAATTAAAAGACCACTTGCAAAAGGATCAAGGGTCCCCGTGTGACCAACTTTTGGAAAATGAAATTGTCTTTTTATACGAGAGACGACATCGTGTGATGTCCATCCCACTGGTTTATTGATAAGAAGAAATCCATCCATGCGATCACCTCTTTTATTATACTCCATTTAAGAAAAAAATTCATTTAAGAAAAAAAGCACTCGCGTGCTTTATTTGAATTGATTCATCCAAGCTTGGATACGTTCTTTAGGTTGATATCCTGATTGGCGGTCTACTTCTTCGCCATCCTTATATAGAACAACAGTTGGAACGCTTCTAATACCTGCTTCAATCGCTTGATTTCTAAATAAATCGATATCCAAACGATAGAACTTAGTTTCGTTCATTTCAGTACTTAATTGTTCTAGAACAGGCTTTAACATTTTACAGGGTCCACACCATGTTGCAAAATATTGTACAACCACCAAACCTTGTTGTCCAATAACGTCTTGATATTTTTGTCCTTGATAGTCAATCATTAAATTTTCCTCATTTCTTTAATATTTTCTATCTTTTATTATATGTTTAAAAGAGTAATTTTTCAAGCCCTTTACACTATTTCAATGTAATTATTGTGACACCATTAAGTCCTTCTCCTTCACCACCGTAGCGATGCGAGGTGATGTATGAAGATGTCTTGATATAATCATAAACCGCTTTTCTTACGGCACCACTGCCAAAACCATGGATAATGCGCATACTAGATAATCCAGCGAGCAGTGCTCGATCGATTGCTTGATCGAGAGCTTCTCTCACTTCTTCGAAGCGATACCCACGTAAATCAAGTTCTAAACTTGCTTTTCTTTCCGGTGTTGTTCCTGTATCGACTTTTTTGGGTCGCGGTGTTTTCTTTAAAATTTCCTTGGGTTGTTCTTTTCTTAAATCACCTTGTCTAAAGGATAAATCAAATTTACCAAAGATGACTTGGTAATCATCACCTTTAATGGCTTTCACCTTTCCATATTGTTGATATGGAGTAATGAAAACATCGTCCCCTACAAGGATCTCATCATTGATGCGATAGGATAAATCGTTATCAATGGATTGATTTAGTTGATATTTAAGTTGTGCAATTTCGGGATTAGATAACGTCTTTTTCGTCGATAATTCACGGATCAACTCGAGTGCTTCTTCACGAATTTTTAGCCATTTTGCTTCTTCTTTGGTCCGAATTTTCTCTAAGAGTTCATCTTGCTCAGCAATTAACTTTTCTCTAGTGGCTTGGTAGTGTTTCTTCTCATCTAACGTTTTTTCTTGTTCAGCGGATAGTTTTTCCTTTTCTTTTTCAAGATATAGCATTTCATCATTGAGTTTTTCCATGATTTTTGCTAAATCGGTTTGTCTACCTTGATAGATGGTGAGTGCATCATCGATAACCGTCGGTTGAAGCCCTAAACGACGTGCGATTAAAAAAGCATGCGATGATCCAGTGGTTCCCATTTGAAGATAATAAAGTGGTTTGAGACTTTCTTTATCAAATGCGACGGATGCTGTAGCCATGTGAGGTTTTTCATATGCATACATTTTAAGCTCTGAGTAGTGTGTTGTTACCATTAAACGGATATTGAATGTCGTCAGTTTATTGATGATTGCCATCGCTAAAGAAACACCCTCATTGGGGTCAGTTCCACTACCTAATTCGTCTAAGAGCACCAAACTTTTGTCTTCAATCTGATGAATCATTTGCGTGATTTTTGTCATATGTGATGAGAATGTGGATAATGATTGTTGAATCGATTGTTCATCACCGATGTCTGCAAAAATCTGATAGAAAATCGAAAGATTACTTGTTTCAGAAGCAGGAATTAAGAAACCACACTGCATCATTAAACACAATAAACCTACCGTTTTTAAAGCTACCGTTTTTCCACCTGTGTTAGGTCCAGTAATCAATAATGTTCTGATCTCATCATTAAGTTCTACATGAATGGGGACTGCTGTTTTAGGATCAAGAAGCGGATGTTTGGCTTTGATCAAGGAGATCGTTCCCTCATCATTCACCTGAGGTTTGTTTCCATGAATATCTAATCCATAGAGGGCTTTTGCCTGAATGTAGTCAAATGTGAGAAATAAATCGAGATTATCTTTGAGAGATTCCTTTGCCATGGAGACCGCTTCAGAGATAAGTGCAATCACTTTTTGAATCTCTTTTTCTTCTAAGATACGTAAAGATTCAAGTTCTGCTGTGAGCTGTCTTGTTGCTTCTGGCTCAATATAAATCGTCTGCTTTGATGCAGACATGTCATGGACGACACCTTTGATTTTTCCTTTATATGCATCTTTGACTGGTAGACAGAATCGGTCATTGCGAATGACAATGACATGCTCATTTAAATATGGAGCTAAATCGACTAATAGATGATGAAGTTTGTCTTGCAAAGTCTTCTCCATTTTTGATAGATCACGACGGATTTTTAGGAGTTCAGGTGTTGCATCATCTAAAATTTGTCCATCGGGATCCATTTTGGAATCCATGTAATCAAGAAGTGAATGATGTGAATGAAGTTGTAGAAAGTAATCATTTAAAGAAGCGAGTGAGATCCGATTCTTTTCTGCCTCTTTACGATACTGAATCAAACTCTTTTCCATTAATAAAAACAAACGAATGGTTAATAGTTCTTGTATGGTAAAAAAACGATCCATATTCGCATAGCGAATGAGTTCGTGAATATCGAAATCTTCAATCAAAGGTAGATGACCCATCTTCGCAAGTAGTAAAAGCATATCATACGTTTCGGTTAGATGACGTTCGATCAAAAGACGATCAATCATGGGTTCGAGCGTCATAATTTCTTCTTTTACTGTGTCGGTTTTTGCATAGTGAGCAACCTTTTCTAAGATTAGATTCAGTTCTAAAGACTTTGTCATAAATCGCATAATAAACACCTTTTTACAAATTTTATGGTACAATAGATATTAAGGAGAACTATACATGAAACATTACACGATCTCTGTAAATGATACAGAACTTGATAAACTCAATCGCGTCTATCAATACTATACCATCGAGGATCAGAATCCTTATTTAGCATTTCATGCAGTACACAATGGTACGGATGTCCTCGCTTATAAAACAGGCAAAGTTCTTCTTCAAGGAAATGAAATCACACACGAACTGGTCTCGATCAAACAACACCTAAATCGTGAAGATTACGCTGCCGTTGGCTCGGATGAAGTCGGTACAGGAGATGTCTTTGGACCCATTGTCATTTGTACAACCTATGTGAGTTCTGCTGACATAGCATTTTTGGAATCTTTGAATGTACGTGATTCGAAAAACATGAATGATAAATCGATTATTGCTATTGCTTCGAAGATTGCCAAAAAGATTCCCCACACCTTACTGATCTTACCTCCGAAGAAATATAACGAACTCGTCGAAGAAGGTTACAATCTAAATAAAATGAAGGCTCTTCTTCATAATCAAGCCATCGTGAAAACCACATCAAAGCTTGATCATCAAGTGCCTGTCATCTTGGATCAGTTTTGTACACCTCAATTATACTTTAATTATATCAAGGATGAAACCCTGATTTATCGTGACATTGAATTTCACACCAAAGCAGAACAAATACATTTAAGTGTTGCTGCTGCATCCATCATTGCTAGATATGCCTTTTTAGTCAAAATAAAAGAATATAGTGATGAATTAGGTATTGAGCTCAAGAAGGGTGCAAGTAAAGAAGTGGATGAGCAAATTTTAGAGATTGTCGAGAAAAAAGGTCCACAATTTCTTAAAGTCATCGCGAAAACCAACTTTAAAAATGTTACCAAACAGAATCTTTTCTAAGTTTTTCCAATAGAGATGTAAAATTTGAGGGCAAATCGACAGAAAATGTCATCTGCTCTTTTTTTGTCGGATGAATGAATGATAAGGATTTAGCATGTAAAAATTGACCTTCATTCCCAATGACATCTTTAGGTCCATAAAGTGGATCACCGACAACAGGATGATGAATGTAAGCCATGTGAACGCGAATTTGATGTGTTCTTCCTGTTTCAAGTTCACAGGACAAGAGCGTATATTTTTCAAAACGTTCGAGCACTTTAAAATGCGTAATGGCATGCTTCCCACCACTGATAACCGTCATTTTTAAGCGATTTTTAGGATGTCGTGCGATAGGCGCATCAATTTTGCCTTCATCTTCATCAAATGATCCATAAACCAGGGCTAAATATTCACGTCTAATCGTATGTTTTTGAAGTTCATCGGATAGAAATTGATGCGCTTGATCATTTTTAGCTACAACAAGTAAACCCGAGGTATCTTTGTCGATGCGATGGACGATCCCTGGACGAATCACACCATTGATTGAGGATAGTTCATCCACTTGATGGAGAAGCCCATGAACGAGCGTGGGTTCATGAACTGTAGAAGCCGGATGAACCACTAACCCTTGCGGTTTATTAATGACTAAAAGATCGTCATCTTCATAGATGATGTCTAAATTTAAGTCAATCGCTTCTAGATCAAGTGTCTTTGGTGCAGGTTCATCAATCGTAATGAGATCACCCAATTTCAAGGCATACCCATTCTTGACTTTCTCTCCATTGACTAAACAATAGCCATCTTTGATCAATTTTTGGATATAGTTTCGACTCTGATCGATGAGCATTCGGTCCATAACGACTTGATCGAGACGCATTTTATGAAGTTCTTGATCAATTTTCAGGTGTTTCTGCATGCTTTAATGACTCCTTTTTCTTCCGTTTTCCCTCGAGGAAAAAGACATCGATGGCAAATAAAACAATCGCAGCACTTAAGAACATATCAGCAAAATTATTATAAAAATTACTTAAACCTACCGCATTTAAGACTCCATCCAAAAACGGAAAATGCATAAAATCGATGACATATCCATAAAGGGATCGATCGATTGCATTTCCTAAAGTACCTCCAATAAATAAAGCAATTGAGACACTATAAACCTTCTTTGATTTGTAATCAGTATCTAAAAATAGATAACCAAACATCAGTAAGGCGATGATAGTTGCAATCATAAAAAGGACTTGTTGACCTTCGAGAAGACCAAAAGACATCCCATCATTGTGATGATACGAAAACTCGAGTAGATGGGGAATCCATACGATATCAGGACTGTTTAGTGGAATGGACGAACTCGCAATGAGCTTTGTGACTTGATCAATCACAATTGCCAAAATGATGATACCTAGACTTATAAGCATAATGCCTCCTAAAAGAGTGTCGACAAGACCGTGATGACAATCACCGTCAATACGATCGAAATGAGTGTAGCTTCCATCACCAGAGGAATCCTTGTATTAACATCATTCAACTTGGGATAGTAGACTTTAAGTAAGCGGAAATAAATCGAATAATAGAGATACGGCCAGAGGATTACCATAATCGACAAAAGCATGGCTAGAAAAAACGTGAGTTTAGTATATATAAACATATTGATCACTGCAAGTGCTGGGATTAAGAGGATTAAAACCGAGATCAACAGACCACCAAGGACCGACTTGGTCACACCCTTAACTCTTGTTTCTTTATCGATGATTTTTTGGAGTTGTTTGTAGCGGTGGATCCACTGATCAATTCGATTAATCAATGACTTCATAAAGCGCTTGCACCGCCTCTCTTATCGTTGAAACTACAATGATTTCATAGGGATATTCAAGGTCAGGTATCTCATCAATATGACCGATTGGGAGAAAGAAAACATCCACATTTTCATCGATTGCCGTATACATTTTTTGTGTAATTCCACCGATTCTTCCGATCATTCCATCGATATTTATCGTCCCAGTTCCTGCAATCTTAATACCAGAAATGTTTATTTTTAGTAAACTTGCATAAATACTTAGTGTCTGAATCATTCCACCACTAGGTCCACCAATGACGGTATTTAAACCAGGCAAAGTAAATTGTGGGGTCGCTTCATGGATGGCATAATTGGGATAAAAGATCAATGACGGTTCATCCTCTTCAAGAGTGTACGATACCGTTTTAAATATTTCTTCGCTATCAACGATTCGTTTAATCTTTAGCGTTACTTCTCGTGAACTAGCTAGTGCTGTGAAACTTTGTTGATCATGATCCAAATAGGATTCACCGTTGATTTCAACGATTTCATCGCCAATTTCAAGTTCAGTCAACCGACTTGGTCGATAATAGACATAAAGCCCTTGAAAGGAATAATCAATCCTAATCGTATCATCGATTTCGGCTGCCAATTGATAAGCATTGATCAGTGAAGATGTCAAACTGACCAATTTGGAGACTTGTCCAGCTAAAAACTGGTCTCTCCAAGAGGTATCCTTTTGTCTTGCTGTCATAGTCGTAATGTCCATGCGCGGATCATCTTTTAAGATGAAGCTTTGAAATGCTGTCACTGGATAATATGAATATACATAGATAGTATAAAAATCATCTACAAACTCAACACCTTCGATTTCAATGGTTTGTTCCACTGGAGTCAATCCACCAGGTGCAGTCACCTCAAGATTCGTGGGTGCGACAAGAACAAAAAGCGTATAGACATACGCAAAACTAATGAGAATAAGAAATCGTTTATACCTTCTCAGAAGGGTTAACATAGGTTAGTTCACCCACTTCTATTTGGCGATAGGTCACACCAGATGCAGTAAGCATACGAATGGCTGCTTCATGCTCTTTGGTGTGTTGATATTTGTTGGATTCAAAGACAATCTCTTTGATTCCACTTTGAATGATCAATTTGGTACATTCATTACAGGGGAAGAGTGTGACATAAATCGATGAACCCTTAAGGTTTTGTGTTGCATTTAATATCGCGTTTGCTTCAGCATGAACCACATAAGGATATTTGGTCTCTGTATATTCACCTTCATTTTTCCAAGGAAAAAGTTGATCATCGCATCCTTGAGGAAGACCATTATAGCCAATCCCTACAATACGCTTGTCACGGTTAATGATACATGCTCCCACTTGGGTCGATGGATCTTTACTTCGCATAGCAGATAGCTTTGCTACCCCCATGAAATACTGATCCCAAGAAATATAATCCCTACGCATTATTTCTTTTCCTCCGGACGTGCAAGATTTAAATCGACATGGCAATACCCATGAGGATTTTTCTTTAAATAATCCTGATGATAATCTTCTGCAGATTCAAAATCTATAGCCTTCTTAACATCGGTCTTTACTCTTGATAGCTCTGCACCAAAATAGGATGCCATGTAAGCATGAATGGGTGCGAGATCTTCTTCATTCTCATAGTAAATCCCTGTACGATATTGTCTACCCACATCGTGACCTTGACGAAACTTTGAAAAGGGATCAATGATTCTAAAGAAATGTTCAAGTATTTTTTCTAATGATATCAGTGTTTCATCATAGATGAGTTCCATCGCTTCGGCATGAGAGGCTACACCATCGCAAACCTCGCGATAGGTTGGATTCCTTTTATTGCCATCGATATAACCCACGGTGGTATCATGAATGCCTTTAAGTTGTGCAAAGTATCCTTCCACACCCCAAAAACATCCTCCTGCGAGCGTTATTTTTTTCATTTTTGTTCACCTATTTTAATTTTTAATTCTTCAAGTTGAAGCGAATCCACATCACTTGGTGCCTGCATCATCACATCTTTTGCACTTTGCGTCTTCGGGAATGCGACAACGTCTTTAATATTTGTCGTATTGGTCATAAGCATGACCACACGATCTAATCCTAAAGCTAAACCACCATGTGGAGGAGTTCCATATTTAAGTGCATCGACAAAGAAACCAAAGCGATGATTAATGTCTTCTTTTGATAAACCTAACGTATCAAACATTAAACGTTGCACTTCTTGACGATGGATACGAATCGAACCACCACCAATTTCATAACCATTTAGGACGATATCATACGCTTTTGCCATAGCATTCTTTGGATCATTTCTTAGTGCTTCAGGGTCAACTGGTGCTGTGAAAGGATGATGTTTTGCATAAAAACGCTTCTCTTCTTCACTATACTCTAAAAGTGGCCAATCGACAATCCATACGAATTTGTATGTATCTTGAGGAATCATCTTAAATTCATTGGCGAGTTCAATACGAAGTGCACCAAGGGCACTGGATACACCTTCAAAAATTCCTGGAACGAAGAAGAGAATATTTCCTTCCTTGATCGGAAGAGATTTTAATTCGTTTTCATTGAAAAACTTGACGATAGAACCCGAATACTGTCCATCTTGGAGACGAATAAAGGCGAGTGCTTCACCATGATTTTTCTTGACTATCTCAGTATATTGGTCGATTCTTTTGCGTGTGACAGAAGCTCCTTGTTCTAAAATAAGTCCACGAATGTGTTCTTTTCCAGCGAAAAATGGAATATCAATCCCTTTTAGAAGGGGTTTTGCATCAAAAATCTCTAATCCATAACGAAGGTCTGGCTTATCTGAACCATAGCGTTCCATCGCTTCTTGGTATGACATGTGAATAAAAGGGATCTGGACATCGACATCAAGCACTTTTTTAAACGTAAACTTCATAATGCGTTCGATCAACGCTTGAATATCTTCCATGTCAACAAAAGATGCTTCAATATCGATTTGTGTAAACTCAGGCTGACGGTCTGCACGTAAATCTTCATCTCTAAAACAGCGTGCCACTTGGAAGTATTTTTCCATACCTGCAACCATGAATAATTGTTTATAGATTTGTGGAGATTGGGGAAGTGCATAAAAAGTACCAGGATAAAGACGTGATGGTACGAGGTAATCGCGTGCACCTTCAGGTGTCGATTTTCCTAAAATCGGTGTTTCTAACTCATAGAAACCTTCACCTACTAAAACTTCTCTGATCGCTTGTGTAATCTGATGACGCTTCATCAAAAATTGTTGCATGATGGGACGACGTAAGTCTAAATATCGATACTTGAGTCTCGTTTCTTCCAAAGCGTCTGTCTCATTGGATACCATGATGGGTGGCGTTTCTGCTGTATTCAAAATAGATAGTTCTGTAACATCTACTTCGATATCCCCAGTGTTAAGCATGCGATTCTTACTTTCGCGCTCAATGACTTTTCCTTTGATATCGAGCACAAATTCATTACGAATCTTCAAAGCTTGTTCATAGAACGGATTTTCTGGTTTGATCACGAGTTGTGTAATCCCAAAGCGGTCGCGAAGGTCAATAAAAATCAATCCGCCTAGATTTCTAACTTTCGCTGCCCATCCTTTGAGATGGACAACTTGATTTAATTGCTTAAGAGTAAGCTCATTGTTATGATGGGTATATGTTTGCATGTTATTTTCCTACGTTTTCTTTAAAATAGTGCGCAATTCTTGAAAAGGGAACTTCTTCTTGGACTTCGGTTGCTGTATTCTTGATGGCAACCACACCTTTTTGATATTCATCATCACCGAGAATGATTAAATATTTTGCATTCAGTCTTAATGCCTGTTTGAGTTGTCCCTTAAATGCTTTTTGAGTATAATTCATATCAGCAATATAGTTTGCTTGTCTAAGCTGATACAAAATCTGTGTTGCCTTAGGTCTGATATCTTCATTAAAAACAATGATGAAGGCATCAAGAGGTTTTTCAACCGCTAATTCAATGTTTTCTGCTTCAAGTGCCATGAGTAGACGTTCCATCCCAAAAGCAAAGCCAATGCCGCCGAGATCTGGTCCGCCTAATTCTTTCACTAGTTTTTGATAGCGACCACCGCCACCGAGGACATTTTGTGCACCAAATCCTTCGATATCAGCTTCGATTTCAAAGACGATATGGCTATAATAATCAAGTCCACGAACCAGTCGAGGTGCGATTTCATAGTGAATTTTCGCTGCAGTTAAATGGGATAAAACCTGTTTAAAATAAGCTTTGGAAGACTCATTTAAATAATCTTGAGGAGTAGGTGCTTGGATGATAGCTTCATGTGTTTGATCCACTTTGCAATCTAAGATACGTAAAGGATTTTTCAAAAGTCTTGCTTGGCAATCTTCACATAATGTGTCCTTATGGGGCTCAAAATGGCTTATGAGAGCTTCTTGATACGTTTTTCTGGACTCATCATCACCTAAGGTGTTGATTCTCACAGAGACCCCTTTTAAGCCTAATCGTTTGATGAAGTCATAGGATAGAATAATCATTTCAGCATCAAGAGCAGGATCTAGTGCTCCAATCGCTTCAACACCAAACTGAAAAAACTGACGATAACGACCTTTTTGTGGTCGTTCATAACGGAAATTGGGTCCGATATAATAGACCTTTTCTAGTTCTTGAGTGGCATATAGTTTGTTTTCTACATAACTGCGGATAATTCCAGCAGTGCCCTCAGGACGTAGGGTAAGTTTACGATCTCCACGATCATCAAAATCATAGGTTTCCTTTGTGACCATGTCCGAGAGTTCTGATTGACGATGGAATACTTCACTATACTCCATGATCGGTGTCCGCATTTCCTTGATGTTGTATAATGCTAAAATCGAGCGGATTTTTTCTTCTAACGCTTGCCAGCGAAAAGATTCACTTGGTAAAACATCATAGGTTCCTTTAACTTTGTTTACTGCCATAATAAGTCTCCTTTGTTAACTCATAGATATAGAGATCATCTGATATGGATCCACTCCATTTTTTCATGATCATGGGTTCGCTGAGAATTTTTTTAAATAGGGTTTTTTCAATGACCTTTTGACTTGCTATATTACTTTTGAGATGCTTAATCGTGATTTTTTCATAATTTAAGTGTTCAAAACCGATCTTTATGATGAGATTTAATGCAGTGGTCATGATCCCCTTATTCCAATAATCTTTGTGTAAAACATACCCTATTTCTGCACCATTTTGATACTTGGTATGAAAATCAATCGTTCCGATCATTTTGTTTTTATTGATATCCACAATGGCATATCCGATAGGAAGTTTTTGTCTTAATCGCGGTAAAAAAATATCTTTGATGGAGTGTTTTGCTTCACTGACATCCGTGAAGGGTCCCCATGATAGAAATTTTGTCACTTCTTCATCTTTCCCATAATCAAACATATCTATTGCATCAGTACGTTTGATCGTGCGAAGCATATAATCGCCAAAGGTGAGTATGGGCATGTGCCGATAGGGTCTTTTCATAATCGATTCCTCAAATAAAAAACGTCCTTAAAAAATCTAAGGACGTAAAGTTTACGCGGTACCACCTTAGTTCTAGACGCATCGTCTAGCCCTCATTGTTGTTTTTTGTCTCCAAAGGTGTCACAATCCTTAGGGATTCCCTTTTTCATAGACGATGAAATTACATACTTATGATAACGTAAAAGACCCTTTTTGTCAATCGATATCGATCATGATTGTCACTGGCCCATCATTGATGCTAGAGACCTTCATGTCAGCTCCAAAAATGCCTTTATGAACAGGATGATCGATGGAAAGTATTTCACAAAATTTCTCGTAGATCGGATTCGCCTGTTCTGGACGTGCCGCTAAGATAAATGAGGGACGATTGTTGCCTTTAGTATCCCCATATAAGGTGAATTGTGAGATAGCAAGGATCGATCCATCTATACTTGAAAGAGGTAAATTCATCTTTCCCTGTTCATCTTCAAACACTCGTAGATTGTGGACTTTTGTTGCTGCCCTTAGGGCATGATCCATCGTGTCGGTTGTTTTGATGCCGACATAAATAAGATACCCTTGTTTAATGTTACCTACCAAGGCTCCATTAACATGAACCTTTGCTTCTAAGACACGTTGGACAACTAATCTCATTTAAAATCACGCTCCACAGAGTAAATTTCACTGATTTTACGCAAGTTGACCATGAGGGTTTGAAGTTGTGCACTGTTATTGACTGAAACTTTAATTTTTATAATCATCTCAAGAGATGAGGTTGTCATCGCATTGACTTCTGCTATCGAAATCTGCGATGCATTCACTGTATTAACGACTTCGGACAATAATGTTGTTTTAGCACCACCGACAAGTTTTATCCATGTAGCATATTTTCTGGTTACTTCTGTCGACCAAAAGGCTTCAATCAAGCGATTCTCTTCAAATTGACGACAGTTTGGACAAAATGTTGCATGAATGACGATACCAGAGTTTTTCGTGACATATCCGATGATGGGATCACCGGGTATGGGAAGACAACAATTGGCAAGTTTGAGTTGCGGAGAGGTCAGTCCTTCGATGACGACACCTGTTTCACTATGCGTCGTTAACTGCTTGGCAGCTTTTTCCATTTGACGCTGCAAAAGCACTTGTGGATCCACTTCAAGACCTAAAAATTTATTGACAACGGTTTTTGGGGATAGATTTCCTTTACCAATTTCTAAAAGCATGTCTGGAACATTGGTAATCATATTCTTTTCAAAGTGTTTCTTGACGAAGGTATCATCGAGTTGAGGTTCGGTCACTTTATTTGCAACCAATTCTCTGTCAAGAGCATCTTTTCCCATTTGAATGAGTGAATCTCGGTTAAGTTTATTTAAAAAACCTTTGATTTTATGACGAGCATGTTGCGATTTGGCAATTTTTAACCAGTCTTCAGAAGGTCCTTGTGAGTTTTTATTAATCTTAACACTGACAATATCTCCAGTATCAAGTTCATAATCTAGAGTAACAATGCGGTTATTGACGATTGCACCGACCATTTTATTCCCAATATCCGTATGAATACGATACGCAAAATCAATCGGTGTCGAGCCTTTGGGTAATTCAATTACTTCACCCTTTGGCGTAAAGACATAGACATTGGCATCAAGGATATCACCTTTGATGGTACCAACGAATTCTTCTGCACTGGCTGACGTTTCATCGCTATCTTCACTCATTTTAAGTAATTCACCATACCATTTGAGCTTTTGAGCGATTTCAAATTGTTCTCTTTCTTTTGAATATGTCTTGTTTTCTTTGTATGCCCAATGAGCTGCAATCCCGTATTCAGCAATTTGATCCATTTCTGGAGTTCTGATCTGCACTTCAAAGAGTGTGCCATCATCGGAGAGCACAGTGGTATGTAAGGATTGATACATATTGGGTTTTGGTACGGCAATATAGTCTTTGAACCGGCGCGGAATCGGTGTGAAATTCGCATGGATAATACCTAAGGCTTGATAACACGTTTCCACTCTATCCACGATGATTCTGACCGCTAAAAGGTCATAAATATCTTCGAATTGTTTTTCATCTCGAACCATTTTTTTATAGATCGAGAAAATATTTTTTATTCGACCTTTGATCTCAAAATTGATGAGTTCACTCGCTTCGAAAAGAAGCTTGATATTTGAAATGACTTGATCAATCGATGCTTCACGTTCTGCTTTTTTTGCTTGAATCATGTTAGAGACACGGTAATACATCGGTGGATCCGTATAACGAAGTGAACGGTCTTCAAGTTCTGCTTTAATTCTAAAGATCCCAAGTCGATGGGCAAGTGGTGCATAGATTTCTAATGTTTCTGTAGCTATTTTGTATTGTTTTTCTGGAGTCATTGATTCAAGTGTGCGCACATTATGCAGACGGTCGGCAATTTTAATCAAAATAACACGGATATCTTTTGCCATAGCAAGTAACATCTTTTGATGATTATCTGCCTGTGACACTTTTTGGTTGAATGAGAGTTTACCAATTTTGGTCACACCATCGACAAGTTGTGCGATGTCAAGACCAAATCCATTTTCGACATCCTTTAAGGAGAGTGCAGTATCTTCAACAGTATCATGGAGAAGTGCAGCGATGATGGTCGCAGGTCCGCCATGTAGATCTGCGATGACTTTCGCGACTGCAACGGGATGAGTGATATAGGGTTCTCCACTTTTACGCATTTGTCCTTCGTGTTTTTCCTTAGCCAAAAAATAAGCCTTTTCGATAAGCTTAATGTCTGATTCACGTTTGATGTATGAATCAAAGGATTGAACTAATGAACTCCATAAAGGATCTGTCATAATACCACCTTATTTTAGTAGGTAATGAGGGTTAATATATCGTATCCGATAAGTTTGTCACGACCATGCAAGTCTTCAAGTTCAATTAAGAAAGCTAAACCCACAACCTCAGCACCAAGTTTTTCTACGAGTTTTATCGTAGCATCCATGGTTCCACCGGTCGCAAGTAGATCATCGACGATTAACACACGATCTCCTGGCTTCACAGCATCTGCATGTAAACAAAGTTCATTTGAACCATATTCGAGATCATAAGATACACTCACATATTCACGTGGTAATTTCCCTGGTTTTCTTACAGGAGCAAAACCAATGGATAATTCTGTTGCAACCGGGCAACCAAAAATAAATCCTCTGGCTTCTGGTCCTACGATTAAGGTTGCTTTTTTTTCGCGTGCAAAGGTTGAAAATGCTTTGGCAGCGTAACTATACGCTTTACCATCGAGCATTAATGGTGTGATATCTCTAAATAAGATCCCTTTCTTTGGAAAATCGGGTACATCGGCAATATATTTTTTAAGATCCATAAAATAGCCTCCTGAGTGTCCCTTTTTTAGAAAAAAAGGTTTCACTGTTATTGTCTTATTTTATCTCATTTTCCCCTTTTAAGCAAGTATGCTATAATCTTATATAGGTGATGATGATGAAGCCATTAGCGTATCGTATGCGACCCCTGACATTTGAAGATGTTTTTGGACAAGACCATCTTGTAGGTAAAGATGGTGTTTTAGTTCAAATGCTTGAAAAGAAGAAATTACTCTCGTTTATTTTGTATGGTCCTCCAGGAACAGGTAAAACAACCATTGCGACGATTTTTGCTAAATTGTCTGGGCTGGATTATTACTTTTTTAATGCTTCAACTGAATCTAAAGCGAGACTTAAAGATATCATCGATACCACTGCGTATCATGACATACTCATTGTGATCGATGAAATTCATCGTATGAAAGCCGATGTTCAAGATTACCTCCTTCCTTATATGGAAAATGGTAATGCAACAGTCATAGGTTTAACCACACTAAACCCATACCAATCAATCAACATTGCGATACGATCGAGATGTCACCTTTATGAAGTCAAAAAATTAGATGATGAAGCCATCGAAAAAGCACTCCTAAATGCAAGAAAAGAACTCGATGTGGATATTCGTATTGACACTCATGCATTAGATGCGATTGTTCGATTTTCAAACCATGAAATTCGCACTGCACTCAACATTTTAGAGAGTGCAACTTTAATCCTAAATGATGGAGATCTTCTCACTGCACAAACGGTGTACCGCGTTGCTGGTTCGATGAATCATGACTTAGATGACCATGAAGACCACTATTATGACCTACTTTCTGCATTACAAAAATCGATTCGTGGATCCGATGTGGATGCATCCATTCATTATCTTGCAAGACTTATTACATTAGGAGACTTAAATTCCATCATTCGTAGACTTCTCGTAATCGCTTATGAAGATATCGGTCTCGCCAATCCCTTAATGGGGAGCAAAGTATTAAGCGCTGCTGATGCTGCGATTAAAGTAGGATTTCCTGAAGCGAGAATCATCTTATCCACGATCGTCATCGATATGGCGCTCTCACCTAAATCCAACTCGGGTGTCATCGCGATTGATGACGCATTAGCTGATTACCAAAACAAAGACACCGGTCAGGTCCCTGATCATGTCGATAACCGTAAAATCAAAGTCAAACCTGAAATCTACCACTATCCACACAATGATAAAGATTCCATCAATGATCAAACTTATTTACCCGAAAAAATTAAAGATGTGACCTATTATCATCCCAAAGAAGAAAGTTCCTATGAAAAAGCACTGGCTGATCGTTTGAAAATGATCGATAAGATCAAACATAAAAAAAGATAAGATCTTAGATCTTACCTAATTGGTTTCTGTTGAGATAATCACAGGTATGGTGATGGGTGATCGTCTGGTTTCCTGATAAATAAACCGGTTCACTTCATTTCTGACATCACGTTTGTAATCATTCCAATTGATATATTTACCTTCTAAATGCTTCTTTGATACTTCCATAAACGTTTCTTTGACTTTATTGAGTAATTCTTCAGATTCTTGAACATAGACAAATCCTTTGGTGACGATTTTCACTTCGCCGAGGATTTGTTTTGTTTTCGGGCTGACATGAGCCACCAGAAGCAATGCCCCATCTTCAGCAAGAAGTTCACGATCTTTCATGACAAAGTCATTGACATCACCGACTGCTGTACCATCGATAAGAATTTCTCCGACATTGATATCATTTCTTGACACATAGGTATCTTTATCATCGATATTTAAGACATCTCCATTATCAAGTAAAAAGACATCTTCAGCACGGTAACCTATTTCCATGGCGAGGCGTTTAACACCATATTGATGTCGATACTCACCAATCGTTGGAATAATGTATTTGGGTTTGAGCAAATTCATCATCATTTTGATTTCTTCAGCTGTGGCATGTGCGGATGTGAGCAAGCGTTTATCAATCATTTTGACTTGTGCATCACTACGGTAAAGCACGTCTAAGGTTCTAGCTGCCATTTTTTCAGTTCCTGGCACAGGTGGAGTCATCAAAATGACGGTATCTCTTTCATCGATATGAATCAGACGATCAGATTTTTTACACATGCGCTGTAGCATAAAGAAAGGTTCATGACGGTTACCGGTCACTAAAGCGACTACATCTTTTCCATCATTTTTATTCTTGTCATCGATATAGCGGAATGTGGTCAGTGACTCTTCTGGAATCGATAAGTAGCCATTATGAATCGCGATATCGACAATACGTTGTGCACGACGTCCTATGATCGCAATCTTTTTATGATGGGCTAATGAAATATCAATAATGCGCTGTATTTTTCTTAAATCAGATGAGAAAGCAGTGACAATTATACGCCCATCTGCATTGGCATAAATGCTATTTAAACGATGGTTTAAATTCGTGCTCACGCCACCATTGAGTTCTAGAGTAGATCCTAAAGATTCTGTCAAAAGTGCCAATACATTCTTTTCTGATAATTCATTGATCTTTCTGAAGTCAGTTTGATATTTGATATCAGAACTTTGGTCGAAAGTAAAATCTGAGGTATAAACAATGACGCCTTCTACGGTATGAACCGCAATCCCGACCGATTCAGGAATCGAATGTGTCGTATTGAAAAATGTCACACGAACGTTACCGAATTTGATAATTGAGTTTTGTGAAATCGTATTTAATGTTAATGTACTCAAATCATACCCTTCATCTTTAAGCATATCTGTAACGATTTGCATGGTGAAGTTAGTCGCGTACACGGGTACATTTAAGTCTTTAAGCATATGAGGAAGGGCTGCAATGTGGTCTTCATGAGCATGCGACAAAAAGATCCCACGGATGCGATCTTTCACACGGATCATGACCCGATAATCGGGGATGATTTCATCAACACCATAAAGTTCTGCTGATGGATATTTAATTCCGGCATCCAAGATAAAATATTGTTGATCAACTTCGATCACATACATATTTTTCCCGTTTTCACCTAGCCCACCTAAAGCAAAAAAACGGATTTTACTCATACGATCACTTCCTCAGTAACGCGTTTTAACTATGGATATTATACCATGTTTTTTGGATTACTCAATCATTTTAACTCATAACTATGTTATGATAATAATAGGTGAGAACATGATTAACTATCCAATTAAGCGCAAACCACAAATAAAGTCAACAAATTATGCGAATTTAGGCATGACTTTGGAATCCGATATTGAGGCATCCAATACGTATTACCTAAATCATAATATCGCTGTAATCCATAAAAAACCCACGCCTGTTCAAGTTGTGAATGTCAGCTATCCAGCTCGAAACAAAGCGAAAATCACAGAGGCGTATTATAAGACACCCTCGACTACTGATTTCAACGGAATATTTCAAGGGAAATATATCGATTTCGATGCCAAAGAAACGAATTCAAAGACGTCGATGCCACTTAAAAATGTCCATCCTCATCAAATCGAACACCTAAGATCAGTTTACACCCACGGAGGTATTGCCTTCTTGATTGTTCATTTTAAACCTTATAATGAATACTACTTACTTAAAGCAGACATACTGCTTGATTTCTGGGACACACAAGATGAAGAAAAGGGACGAAAATCCATCCCTTATGACACCTTTAAAAATAAAGCTTATCTGATTCCTTTTGGGTATCAACCCAGATTAGATTATCTCAAAGTTGTCAAAGAAAAACTTTTATAAACGTCTTACCTGAGGTTCAACGATCACGAGCAATCTTTTTCTAATCATCACACCTACCAAAATGACTAGAAAAGTAGTCGTGAAAATATAGATAAAATTATAGGTAAAGCTATAAAGCCACAGCGATTCACCCACAGATGCAAAAATCTGTGTCGCAATATTGGGTTCTCCGCCACTTTCCACTTCTGCCATCGCATATTCGATACTACTGCTCCATAAAATAACACCTGATAGTGTTGCTGAGACTAAACGTATTGCAGAGACAAAAAGCATAGATCCAATCATCTTTAAGTGTGTATTAAGTGCGCGATGGAAGAGTCCTGATAACCCAAACGCAGTAAAAGGAATCACATAATCGAGTAGTACAAGGGACAAAATTTTCCATATTGACCATGTCTGTCCCGTCCATGATTCTAGTGTCACACGCAAGGTTTCCAAATAGACTAAATAATCGAATCCGAAGTTATAGATGGCATAAATGAGTCCACCGATAAGTCCATATTTCAGTCCAAATAAAATTCCAATAAGCACTAAAGGAAACATCGATAATCCGAAAAATTTCCCTCCAAAAGGCATACTTGCATTAAGTCCTGGAATTGCACTAATCACTAAATCCAAGACGATGGCGATCGCAAGCAATTGAATCGTCATCAACATTTTCTTTGTTTCAGATTTTAAGGCCATTTCTTTTTCCTCCTAGAAAAATAAAAACATTTCTATGGATTACCAAAGAAATGGATAGTAGAATAGATTCTATTCATCAACTATCCCTCCGCTGGCATGGTCCAGATCAGGTTCTGCGGGTCGACTTTCGTCCTCTCAGCAATGAAGCTCCCCGTAGTGATCACTCTTATTATATATCATTTAAGTCTATAAAACAAATTTAATGACAGAGGTTATTATGCCAAAAGAATTTATCGCATATCTGGTTTTACTACTACTCATCATCCTCTTTTTACTTCCTAACATAAAAATCGTTAAAGAACATGAGCATTTACTCATCGAAAGGTTGGGTTCGTTTTTAAAGATTATTGACCAACCTGGGGTATACATTTTAGCTCCCCTTTTCGATCGAGTGATTGAAAGAGAGACTATATTACCACAAACACGCATCATTAAAGGAGATAAAACTTCACTTTCGTACTCTTATAAGATCACTGATCTCAAGATGTATGGGTATTATGCACTTGATCCTATCCGTGATTTAGAAATCTGTCTTTCTTCCGAGTGGAAAAAAGAATTAACCAATCTTGATGTAATCAAAGAGTCTATTAAAGATCGTGGAATCGAACTTATCGATATTAAAGAAGTGATAAATAATAATTTTTAATAATTTTTCTTGCAATATCAATAATTTCGTGTATAATAGTAGGTGTAAGGAGTGTGAATCGGATGGAAATTACTTGGTTCAACGAAAAGCCTAAAGATTGTATTGTCACGATTGCGGCTGGCAATATCACCTTAAACAAAGCAGCCACCAATTTCTTTGAGAGCGCATATAGCGTCTTATTAGGTATGGAGAGAAATCAGCGGCTGATCGTCATTAAACCTTTATCCAAAGCTGAAGCAATTCGTCATGATATTCCCGAATCCAATAAGTATAAAATCACGGTTCGGTCATCATACAGTCGCGTCACAAATAAAGCGTTTATTGAAGAAATTTCGCAATTGCTTGGTATCGATTTTAACCAGGAACCAAAGAAATATAAAGCTTCCTGGCAGAGCAAAGATCAACTTTTGATGGTTGATTTGAAGGAGGAAATCTAATATGCTCGAATACATGGTATGGTTTTGGTTAGGACTCTTTGTCATTGCTTTTGTTTTAGAAATTTTTACAGCGGATATGATCAGTATCTGGTTCGCGATTGCTGCGATTCCTAGTTTCATCATCGCTTTAGCGGGCGGAGATATCATTTTTCAGTCCGTGTCGTTTGTCGTCTTCACGTTAGTTTTACTTCTTCTAACTCGTCCTGTTGTCAAGAAATATTTGAAGACCAATGAAATTAAAACCAATGTCGATGCCATGGTAGGAATGACGGGTAAAGTGATTAAAGAAATTACCCCAAATGACACAGGTCGTATTCTGATCCGTGCTTTGGACTGGGCAGCTGTGTCTAAAGAGGTCATTACTGTAGGCGAAATGGCACGTGTTTTAGATGTCGAAGGTAATAAATTAATTGTTGAAAAAATAGAAAAATAAAAATAAAAGAAAGAGGTAGAAAACTATGTTTGGATTTGAATTCTTCCCCCCAGTATTAATTAGTGTAGGTGCACTCACAGGAATCATCATTGCGATTGTTATTGCTTTCATGATTCTTGCATTAAGTTTCCGTTTGGTCACCCAAACGAGATGTATGGTTGTTGAACGTCTTGGTGCTTATCATAAAACACTTGGTGTTGGAGTTCACTTTATTATTCCCTTAATCGATCGCGTCTCTCGTACGGTAAGTTTAAAGGAACAAGTCAAAGACTTTGAACCCCAAGCCGTCATTACACGTGATAACGTCACGATGCAAATTGATACCGTTGTATTCTTCACGATCACTGACCCAAAATTATATATCTATGGTACAGAAAATCCTTTAATGGCGATCGAAAACATCTCTGCAACAACCCTTCGTAACATCATCGGTGAACTTGACCTTGATGAAACATTAACATCAAGAGATCTTATCAACACCCGCATGAGAACAACACTCGATGAAGCCACAGACCCATGGGGAATTAAAGTAACCCGTGTCGAAGTGAAAAACATTATCCCACCCAAAGATATCCGTGATTCCATGGAAAAGCAAATGAGAGCAGAACGTGAAAAACGTCAAAACATCTTGATTGCTGAAGGTGAAAAGAGATCCGCCATTCTTACTGCTGAAGGTGAAGCAGAAGCGTTAATCTTAAGAGCTGAAGCAAATAAGAAACAACGTATTTTAGAAGCTGAAGGTCAAGCAAGTGCAATCTTTAAGATTAAAGAAGCTGAAGCCCTAGGGATTAAGTTGATTAAGGATGCTGGTGCCGACCAAGCCGTATTAACTTTAAAATCTTTAGAAGCATTAGCTCTCGTTGCGAATGGTCAAGCAACTAAACTTGTCGTTCCAACCAATATTACAGATTTAGCATCCACTGTCATGATGGCAGCTGAATTTTCAAGAAAAGAGCCGTCTGAAAAGAAATAACATATTTCATCAAGCAGAGAAAACGCGTACTGGGGGGTACGCGTTTTTTCCTTATTTATTTCGTAAATATAACGAGAGGTACTTCCATTTCTTCTTGGGTTAATCCAGCATGATGGGCAACAAAGGATTTACCTTCACCGATTTTCATCATCATTTTCCCTGTAGCTATCGCGATATAGTCGCCTAAGAATTGGTTGAGCATTTTATGCTTTTTCCCTGTACCTAACCATTCTTTTGCAAGAAGTTCTTCTTTGGTAAGGAGGAGGAAGTTTTCACCATAGTTTTTTTCGAAATGCGCCTTGAATTCGAGTTTAAATTTAGTTTTAACAAAGAAATTGGTCGCTCTGGGTTCCATGGATGGCAACCTCTTAAGCATATTCATGAGTATCTGATCTTTAAAAAGATCCACTTCACTCACATCCGTTAGTCCATGATCTGCAATCACGATAATGGCAGTGTTCTTCGCTGAGAAAAATGCCATACGTTCTAATTCTTCATCCAAATGTTGCACGACATTGCGTGTTGCATAGGCATCCACCCCGTATTGATGTTCGGTTAAGTCGGGGTCTGTCCAATAGACATAAGTAAATGATTTTGGGTGTAATCGGGTGATTTCAATCACTTTATCCACTTGATCTTTGAATGAAGCATAGCCATCTTCACGAAAATTGGGGAAAAGTTCATGCAATGTGATATGATCTGCGGAATGTTTTCTTATCTGTTCATAAATCAGTGGATATTTAAGATATTTTTCACGAAAATTGATGTCAAAATTTCGATTTGTATCATAGAAATCTTGATTTTGAAACACAACGATATTGGCATCCTCTTTTGGAAAATACTGAACCCAACCAAGATAACCTGATTGATAAGGAGGTAGACCGGATAATACCGTATTGGTTGCAGCAACCGTCGTAGGTGGAAAGACCGAGGTAATGACATCTTTTAAATGTTTGAGCAAAAAAGCACCTCTTGAAAGATGCTTCGATAATAAATTCATTCCCATGCCGTCTAAAAGAACCAAAACAACATGGCCTTTGTCTTGAATCGCATCCGCAAGTACTTGAAGTTCTGGGTATCTTGTCGGTGCTTGATATTTTTTTAGAATCGTTGCTGTCACATTCAAAATCGAATGTGTATAATCGGGTGTCATGATTGACATGCCCTTACTCCCCCTCTATTTGATAGTGCGTTTAATAAGTGGTATATCTTTGTGTTCTTTTCCGATGACAATGGCATGTTTGATTAAATTAGACGCTTCTTCTATCCCTTTGTCACGGACATAGAGTGTAGCCAGTGTGTCACCTTTTTTGATGTAATGACCAATCTTGACGTGAAGATCAACACCAACATCGAGAAGCACTTGATCTTCTTTGGTTTCTCTTCCTGCACCTAAACGCATCGCAGCTTTCCCAATATCTAATGCATTGATATCTGTGATATAACCTTCTTTATCTGAGAGGATAGCAATCCGTTTTTTAGCTAGTAGTGCTTCAGGATCTTTCAGTGCGTTTATATCGCCACCTTGTGCTTTGGCGAGTTCTAAGAATTTTTTATAGGCCGAACCATCGTTGAGTGCTTGGTAAAGTTTTTGCTTCGCATCATCCAATGATATGGCTAAATTAGAGTCTAACATCAAATGAGAACCAATCGTAACCGTGACTTCAACAAGATCTTTAGGTCCACGGCCTTGTAGTGTTTCGATGGCTTCATAGACTTCAAGAGCATTCCCGATCTTATGACCAAGAGGCTCATCCATACCCGTAAGTATGGCTGTCATTTTTTTACCTGCAAGTCTTCCAATCGAAACCATAAGTTCAGCAAGTTTTACCGCTTCTTCTTCAGTTTTCATGAATGCTCCGTGACCGACCTTTACGTCGAGGACGATCGCATCGGCACCACTGGCAAGTTTTTTTGACATAATGGAAGACGCAATGAGTGGAATCACATCCACAGTAGCCGTCACATCGCGAAGTGCATAGAGTTTTTTATCTGCAGGTGCCACATCACCACTTTGACCCACAACAGCAATCCCTATTTCATTGACTTGAGCGATGAAATCTTCGACTGATCGTTCGACTTGATATCCAGGAATACTTTCAAGCTTATCAATAGTACCTCCTGTGTGTCCTAGACCACGACCACTCATCTTGGCGAATTTCGCACCTAGTGAGGCAAGCAATGGTCCTAAAATGAGAGTGACCTTATCTCCAACGCCCCCCGTGGAATGCTTATCAACTTTGATTCCTGGAATGGATGATAAGTCGATAACATCACCCGAATCGCGCATGGCTAATGCGAGATAGGTCGCTTCTTCATTGGTCATTTTTTGAAAATATACAGCCATTAAAAAGGCGCTCATCTGATAATCAGGGATGAGTCCTTGAGTATAGTTATGAATAATATATTGGATTTCTTGTTGTGTTAAAGGAAATCCATCACGTTTTTTGGATATCAGATCAATCATATGCATAGGTATCACATCTCCTATATGTTATTTTAACATAAACACCCCTGGAATAAAACCAAACTGTGTTATAATGTAACTCGTGAAACGAGGTATCCTATGATCCTAGCCATGGTCCGACACGGACAAACATACTATAATGCATCAGGTAAAGTTCAAGGACGGGTTAACATCCCTCTAAATGACAAAGGTAAGTCCCAAGCGATAAAACTTGGTCAAACGATAAGAGATTCCCATGAAGTCTTTGACAGGTTGATGGCTTCTCCACTTTCAAGAGCACTCGAGACCGCACACATCATCGCCAAAGAAATTGGATATGAGCGACCTATTTTGGTCAATCATCAATTTGTAGAAAGAGATTTTTATCATTTGGATGGGACACCTGTCGAAACAGCTATGCCTCTGGTAAGAAGCCATGGCTATGCTTTTGAAGACTATGAAACCGACGTCAAATTGATAGAGCGTATCTCTATTGCTGTTAAAAACTTATATCAAGACCATGCAGATGAACGAATACTGCTGGTTGCTCATTCGCACGTTATCAAAGCACTCATGATCTATGCAAATCCCCAAAAATACACATTTGCTGATTTTATTGGGCATGTTGATGTCATATTTTTTAAGGTGACTGCGGATAATATTTCCGTCATAGAACATAAAAAGGCCTAAGCGGCCTTTTCATCGGATAAACGATCATTGATAATATGAAACACTTGATCTGCGACCTCTGCGGTCGTTTTTTCTTTTATGGACTGGTAAGGAATTAAAGGATGAATCACCACTTTAATCTTGGTCACTCGCCATGGCGCGCGATGTTTGATTCGTGTGGTCCCCTGAATGCTTACAGGAAGCAAATTGGCTTCTGCTTTCATAGCGACACGATAAGCACCTGCACGCATGGCCACCATTTTAACATCATCGCGATCTTTGATTCCGCCTTCAGGATAAATCGTCATCGCCATACCATCTTTAATGACCTTGATCGCATCCACCATTGCACGCGCTGTGTTTCTGTCACTGGACCTGTCAATGGGAAACGCCCCTAAGTATTTTAACCACAAACCGATAAGTGGTGCTTTGTATACACTCATTTTTGGGGTAAATGTGGTCGGACGATTCATAAAATGAAATACGATGAATGGATCTGCATAAGATTTGTGGTTCGCATAGATGCAAAGGGGTCCATCTTTAGGAATATTTTCAAGTCCTTCAACGTGGATTTTAAGACGCATGAAGAAAAAGATGAGCCATTCAGATGTGCTTCGTGTTAAATAGTATTTATATCGATTGGTGAATTTCGTCCACTTCATTATGGGAAAATTGGCTAGAATGAAAAGTACAGTTACGATAAACGATACCACTGCTCCTGTAATAATCCACAAAATGACAAAATACCAGGTCGCACTAACCATTGTTGTAAAAAGGTAAACATAGAGTCCCCATAAAATGACATAGAGAATAGAAATCATGTGGAAATCCTTTCGTACACCGTGAAGATGAGCCCCTCGTCGATGGTTTTGTTAATCAGTTGGTAATCACTTAAGTTGAATCTTGGAAAATAAACATTTCCTTCATGCGTTCGGAGAACGAATGTAATGTAGAGACGTTTGGCATAAGGAAGACATAATTGATAGATGGTTTTGCCTCCTATCACCATAATGTCTTCATTCGTCTCTTTCAAGAAATGAAATAAATCTTTGACCCATATGGCATCAGGATAGTCTGCTGGAAGGATATTGGCAACATAGATTTTTCTAAAAGGGAGTGGTTTGGTTTTATAGTAAGATTTTAACGACTGATACGTCATGTCTCCCATTAATACTGCAGCATCTTTGGTTTTACTTTTAAAATACTGCAAATCTTTTGGGTAATGCCAAGGAAGGACATTATCTTTACCAATGAGCCAATTTTCATCCATTGCCCAAATCATTTCAATCATACAGCCACCTTCCCTTTAATCGCAGGATGGGGATGATAATCGATAAGTTCAAAATCTTCATATCTAAAATCATAAAGCGAAGTGATATTCGGATTCAAGTTCATCTTGGGACGTGGTCTAGAATCTCGTTTAAGTTGGAGTTCAATCTGCTCAAAATGATTTTGATAAATATGGGCATCTCCCAAAGTATGGACAAATTCACCTGCTTCGTATCCTGTCACTTGAGCGACCATCAATAAAAGGAGTGCATAGCTTGCGATATTGAAAGGTACACCTAAGAAAATGTCCGCACTGCGTTGATAAAGTTGTAAAGATAATTTGTGATCTGCAACATAAAATTGAATTAAGGTGTGACAGGGAGGTAGTGCCATATGTGCAATTTCTGCAGGATTCCAAGCCGATAAAATCATCCGTCTAGAATTGGGATTATGCTTGATTTCATTTAATATAAATTCAAGTTGATCCACACCATTAAAGTTACGCCATTGCGCACCATAGACCGGACCAAGATCACCATGTTTTTTAGCAAATTCAGGATCTTGCTTAATCTTCTCTACATATTCATCCATGGTTTCATTTTTATAATCGCTTGACTTCTTAAAGGCTTCATAGGGCCATTCATTCCAGATACGTACGTCGTGATCAACTAAATATTTGATATTAGTATCACCTTTGATAAACCATAAAAGTTCATGAATAATCGACTTTAAGTGAACTTTTTTTGTTGTGAGTAAAGGGAATCCTTCGGATAGGTCAAAGCGCATTTGATAACCAAAAACACTTTTGGTTCCTGTTTGAGTACGATCCATTTTGAAGGTACCATGTTCCATGACATGTCGACATAAATCAAGATAAGGTTTCATGAGACCTCCTTATTTCGCGAGTTCGTATAGTGCTTCGGTATATATGATGGTAGCAAGGATAAAATCATCAAGATCAATAAATTCATTCTTTTGATGAATATAGGTGGGCTTGTTCAAAAAATGTGGACCAAAAGCAACACTATTTGGCATTGCTCTAGCAAATGTTCCTCCACCGATATTGATGGGTTTCGCTTCTTTATCACCGGTGTGTTTGATATAGACATTCATGAGTGTTTTGATAAGATCTGAGTTCGGATCTTTATAAAGGAGATGATCATGTTTGTCGACGGTTATGGTCGCGTAATAAGGTGAAAATCGATTTTTTAACGTAGTAACAACTTGATCAAATTGAACACCGTTGGGATATCTAAGATTGAGTTGAATGCGATATGCACCCTTTTCGATCGATAGTACACCTACATTATTGGTAAGTGGTCCCATTTCTTCATCGAGATAGTTTAAACCGAGCTTAATACCATGATAATCATCGATTAAATAGGATTGATACATGTCAATAAAGGAATGATGAATACCGGCGAAAATAAAGAAAGTGATTAAGCGGTCAATGGCATTTTCACCAAACTGAGGTGTGGATCCATGCGCGCTTTTTCCCACAATACTGACTTTATAATGATCGCCTTGATCGATGCATTCTCCTTGATAATTGTTTTGTTTAATAAATGCTGCAAAGAGTTGATCAAAAGGTTTGGTTTTTGCAAGGTTTGCTGTAGCAGCATCAGGAACCATGTTATCTCTTAAACCACCTTGGAAAGAAAGAATATCATTGGATATGAATTTCCCTTCAACAAAAATACGTGAAATACCTTTTTCAGCATAAATCAAGGGGAAATCAGCATCAGGAATAAATCCTGAAACTGGAGTTTCTGGATACACACTAAAATAGTGTCTTACGCAACGCCATGCTGTTTCTTCATCGTTTCCTAAGATAAGTTTAATTCGTTTGGAAAGTGGAACACCAAGTTCTTTAAGTATTTTTAACGCATAATAAGCAGCAATCGTGGGTCCTTTATCATCTTCTGTACCGCGACCATACATTTTATTGTCATGTATTTCTGCACCATATGGTGGATATGTCCAGCCACTACCTGCAGGAACAACATCTAAATGGCCAATCATTCCCACAAATTCTTTTTGGTTTCCGTACTCAATATGTCCAGCATAGCCATCAAGATTGATG
>QZKD01000029.1 GCA_003605085.1 Acholeplasma sp.
TTGAAGAGCAAATGTTTCTACGCGATCATGAACGCATTCGATATCAGTAAATCCCAAAATCTCATTGAGTCGGTTGAGAAATAGGATACGTTTGTTGAGCGAATCCACAATTGAAATTTTTAGATGTGGATAGACTATTTTTAAAGGTATGCTCGGAAAACCCGCGCCAGAACCCATGTCACATAATGATGTTATTTTCGTTATATCCACCGTTTTTGCTAGTGTTAAAGAATCAAAAAAATGTTTAAAATAAACACCTTCTTCATCCGTAATGGTTGTGAGGTTGGTGATTTTATTATACTCGATAAGTTCATGATAGTAATCATCAAATAACTTCAGCTGCTTTTCATCAAGTGTCAAATTTAGTAATAACTGGACATGATCTTTAAACGTCATGTCGATCACCATTCGATTCTAAGTAGACGAGTAAAACTGAAATATCGGCTGGATTTACCCCAGAAATACGTGACGCTTGTCCTAGTGTTCTGGGATTAACCTTCATTAGTTTTTCTCTCGCTTCAGAAGAGATGTTTTTCACTTTATGATAGTTTATCCATTCGGGGATATGCTTGTTTTCGAGTCTTTGCATTTTTTCTGCTTCTCTTAGAGCTTTTTGGATATATCCTTCGTATTTCACTTTGACTTCGAGTTGCTCAATGATATCTTCATTGATATTTTGACCCATGAAGTGACGAACATCTTCAAATCCTATCTCTGGGCGTTTGAGTAAATCGTTCATCGTAATAGCCTCAAAAAGCGGTGCGGATTGTCTTGATTCAAGATAATCATTATTTTCTTTATTTGGCATGATGCGATAAGTATTCGCTTCTTTGAATAAATTGTCAAACGCTTGTTTCTTAGTTAAAAATGTTTGATATGTCTTTTCATCTACAAGACCTATTTTATAACCATAATCTCGCAGTCGGATATCGGCATTATCATGTCTTAGCAGAAGGCGATGTTCAGCTCTTGAAGTGAGTAATCTATAGGGATCAAGTACACCTTTGGTGACCAAATCATCAATGAGAACACCAATATATGCTTCATGCCGCTTCAAAATAAGAGGTTCTTTTTCTGCTAGTTTCAAGGAAGCATTAATCCCTGCTATTAATCCTTGTCCTGCAGCTTCTTCATAACCACTGGTTCCATTGATTTGGCCAGCACAAAAGAGATTTTGAATTTTTTTGGTTTCAAGGGAGGGATAGAGCTGCATCGGATTGATTGCATCGTATTCAATTGCGTACGCGTATTTAATGATTTTTACATTTTCTAAACCTGGAACGGTGCGAATCATTTTTTCTTGAACATACCGAGGCATGCTCGATGAAAAACCTTGAACGTACATTTCATCAATTTCCATACTTTCGGGCTCAATAAAGATTTGATGGCGATCTTTGTCATGAAAACGCACCACTTTATCTTCAATGGATGGACAATATCTTGGACCTACTCCTTCTACAATACCGCTATACATCGAAGATTCATTAAGATGCAAGTTAATAACGCCATGTGTTACAAGTGATGTGTGTGTTAGATAACATAATTCTTGAGGATTATCATCGTAAAATTTCTCATCGAAACTAAACGTATGTTTTATTTCATCACCTGGTTGAGGAATCATTTTTCCATAATCAATGCTATCTCTAGCAATACGAGGTGGCGTCCCTGTTTTGAGCCGAATGACTTCAAAGCCTAATTCCTTTAATTGCTTGCTGATGCCAAATGTTGTGGGATCACCATTGGGTCCACTCATGGTTTTTTCTTGTCCTATGAGAATATTACTTGCTAAATATGTTCCCGTTGTAAGAATCACAGTTTTGCCATAGATAACTTCTCCGGTATGAAGAATAACTCCCTTGACAGTTTGATCTTCAATCACAAGTTGATCAACAAGGCTTTCAATTAAATCCAAATTAGGGGTTTCTTTTAGGACACGTAAGATAACTTTTGGGTATTTAAGTTTATCAATTTGTGCACGAAGTGCACGAACAGCGGGGCCTTTTGAGGCATTGAGCATTTTGATTTGAATTTGTGCTTCGTCTGCGCTTTTAGCCATTTGACCACCCAAAGCATCTATTTCACGAACCACAATTCCTTTCGCTGGACCTCCAATAGAGGGGTTGCAAGGTAAAGAAGCAACCTTGTTGAGGTTGCCGGTAATCAATACGGTATGTTTTTTCATTCTTGCCATCGAAAGGGCAGCTTCAACGCCTGCGTGTCCACCACCTACGATGATTCCATCATAAATCATACATTCACTTCTTCTATTTGATGAGTATATTTTTTACATAATCAGCAAATTTTTCTTTGGTAAATCCAAAATAATCTAAAGCGACTTCTGCGGGTGCACTGATACCAAATGTATCAAGTGCATAAATGTTTGATGTATATTTGTACCATGAAAGACTAGATGCCATTTCTACAGCAATGACTTTAGCTCGCTTAGGTAATACTTCTTTATGATATTTCTTTGTCTGTTTGTCAAAGAGGAAAGATGACGGCATACTGACCACACGAACATCCTTACCTTCTTGTTTCAGTATATGTTGTGTTTGAATCGCTAAATCAACTTCTGATCCGCTAGCCAGTAATATACCATCTAAACGTTCGGTTTCTTTAGAGACAATGTATGCACCTTTGGTTAAACCCGCATACGATGTTGTAGAATAGTTGGTGACGTTTTGACGTGTCAAAATGATGACTGTAGGGGTTGTTTTTGACTCCATAGCTACTTTCCATGCTGCGAGTGTTTCGTTGGCATCTGCGGGACGAATCACATTGAGATTGGGTATAGCACGCAATCCAACAAGTTGTTCAATGGGTTGATGAGTAGGTCCATCTTCACCCACAGCGATTGTATCATGAGAAAATATGAAAATGGATGGAATATGCATGATAGCTGCAAGACGAATCGCGGGTTTCATATAATCACTAAAAACGAAGAATGCTCCACCAAATACTTTAAGTCCACCATGGAGTACCATGCCGTTTACAACCGCACCCATGGCATGTTCACGCACGCCGAAATTGATGTTTCTTGCTAATCGGTTTTCTTTAGAATAATGACCATCAGCACCTTTAGCTTTGGTCGATGCTGTTAAATCCGCTGATCCACCTATAAGATTTAAATATTGGGCTGATAATTTAGCAATGACTTTCCCACTTATATTTCTTGTAGCATCTTTGGATCCATTTATTTCATTTGCAAAAGTCGATAAATCCATCGACTTTTCTGCGAAAAATGAATTGAAGAGTGCATAATCTTCAGGATATATATCTTGATATTGAGCGACCATCTTAAGCCACTTACGATGTGCACGTTGGCCACGTTGCATGACTTTCTTCTTAAAGTCATCATAGACGTCTTGTGGAACAACAAATGGTTCATATTCCCACTTAAGATTACTTCTAAGAACATTGGCTTCTTCAAAACCGATCGGTGCACCATGGACTTTGCTGGTTCCTTGACCACTTGTTCCATAACCGATTAAGGTTTTTATTTCAATCAAACTTGGTTTATCTGTTTCTTTCTTCGCTTTGTTTATCGCGCGTTGTATTGAAACAAGATCATTTCCATCTTTGACTATTTGATACTGCCAACCCATGGCTTCAAATTTTTCTTTATGTGAATCACTGTAAGCTAAAGAAACTTTTCCATCCAATTGAATATCATTAGAGTCGAAGAGCACGATAAGCTTCCCTAACCCAAGATGACCAGCTAGACTAATGGATTCTAAAGCAACACCTTCCTGTAAGTCACCATCACCGCATATGACATAGGTATAATGATCTACAATTGGAAATTGTTGTTTATTAAAGCGAGCTGCTAAATGAGTTTCTGCAATCGCCATACCAACCGCGTTGGAAATGCCTTGTCCCAAAGGACCGCTTGTTGTTTCAACGCCTTCTGTATGACCATATTCAGGATGTCCTGGAGTATTTCCAATTTGACGGAAATTCTTTAAATCATCCATTGAAATCTTGTACCCTATCAGATGATTTATCGCATAAAGTAGCATTGATCCGTGTCCAGCAGAGAGAACGAATCGATCACGATTGAACCACTTGGGGTCTTTGACATCGACATTTAGATTCTGTGTGAAAAGTTGGTATGCCATAGGTGCAGCACCTAAAACGATACCCGGATGTCCGCTGTTAGCTTTATTGATCGCATCCACACCCAACATGCGAATCGCGTTAATTGATCTTTGTTCCATGGTTTTCTTCATCCTTTGGGCTTACTTCTTCAAAATTTTCTTCCTTTTGAAAATCGATTTGCTCTGCATTGGTTGTTTGTGTGTCATCGATTGGATTTTCTTCGTTAAACTTAAAATAGTTTTGATAATGATCTTCTTGTGCTTTGACGAGTTCATCGAAACGCTCATTTCCAATAAGGTTCCGAATTTCATCTTGTGCATTTTTATTCTCTTCACGAACTTTACTATTGACGATTCGACCTTGGACCATGTTCACAATAACGACTAAAACAATCATACCAAGGAGAATTTGCATCGTATAGTCTTGGAATACATAAACCGCCAATATGGAAACGATTAAGTAAAGAACAAGTGCAGGAATATTGAAAAGTAAATTGAATTTTTTACTCGTCTTACCCACTTTATCCAAAAAATTTAACCATATCCTATTCACATCTTCTTGATAGAAATCCTCAAGCGCTTCATAGTAGGTCTTTTCGATCAGTACTCGATAATTTTGTCCATCTGAAGTCCAGACAGCAAAACGTCCTTTGCTTGCGTATTGAAATAGGTACGGTGTGTCATTCATATAATGAAAGTCAATCTTTTTACCGTCAATTTCTTGTGAAACAAAGGGTTCACCCGTAAGTTGTTGGTATATTTTTCCATTTAATTTCATGTGTTAAAACCTCCATTATTTTCATTATATCATCTCTATGATGATTGGTGCGAATATGTGAAACATTGAAAATCCCCATCAAGCATCATCATCCACATAATCCATACGCTTATGGCTGCTTCAATCAAGACCTGACCAGGTTCACGCACGACTATTGAATGATGATGCTTGATAGGGATTATCGAATCTTATTTATCTCTAAGTTTTTTGAAGAAGTTTTTAACCATTGTTCTAGACTCTTCTTCAAGAATGCCTGAATGAACTTCAATCGCATGATTAAAGGGAATATCAAGTAAATGTGTCACGCTATCAACGGCACCCGCCTTAGAATCTTTGGTGCCATAATGGAGACTTCGAATGCGCGATTGAATCATTGCCCCTGCACACATCGGACACGGCTCCATTGTAACATAGACATCGCAATCTTCCAAGCGCCAGCTTCCAAGTTTTTTAGCAGCTTTCATCATAGCTATAAATTCAGCATGTGCATGAAACCCCTGCGTGGTTTCACGAAGATTGTGACCTCTCGCGATAATTTTGTCCTGATAAACCACCACAGCACCGACAGGTACTTCATCTTTTTCGAAAGCTTTTTCAGCTTCGCGAAGGGCGGCTTTCATAAATTTAACGTGTTTTTGGTTTTCCGGGGACTTCATGATAGTGTCTAGATCTTGGTTCATATGATTCATTGGCACCCACAAGAATAGTGGGATCTGAATATTGTGCGGGCTTTCCATCTATAATTCTTTGCGTGCGAGTTGCAGGTAATCCACTCTTCACACAAATGGCCGTGAGCTTAGTAACAAATTCAGCGCGTGCAAGGAGTTCTGGCATTGGTCCGAAAGGTTCTCCGCGAAAATCACGATCCAGTCCACCAACAATGACACGAACACCTTTATCCGCGAGGTCTTCGGCAATTTGTACAATATCGTGATCAAAGAATTGAACTTCATCGATGACGACAGCATCTGTATCTTCTTTAATATACTTAAGGACCTCAATGCTTTTTCCAACGAGGATGGATGGTTTTTTACTCAGGTTGTGTGAAACAATTTCTTCCGCTACAGAATAACGTGTGTCGATTTTGGGTTTAAAAACAAGAACATTCTGCTTTGCATATTCAAGGCGTCGAATACGACGAATGAGTTCTTCAGTTTTCCCAGCAAACATCGGTCCACAGACCACTTCAATAAAACCATTTTTGTATGTGTGATACATGATATGATCCCCTTTTCCTCGTTATTTTAACAAAAAACGTGATGAATGATCACGTTATGAGTTGTCTTACTTCTTTTCGTTTAAGCCGTAACGCTTATTAAATTTTTCAACGCGTCCAGCTGCTTGAACGAAGGTTTGTTGACCTGTGTAGAATGGATGGCAGTTCGAGCAAGTATCAATACGTAGATTATTTGCTGTTGTTCCCACTTCAAATTCATGTCCACATGTCGCACATTTCACCTTATTGACGTAAAACTTTGGGTGAATTCCTTGTTTCATATGTTTTCTCCTTCCGCCATGATGTGATCCATCATAGTAAGTTTTGCGCAATCATTATATCATTCAATCTTTGAATTATCAAGAGATAAATCGATAAAAATATTTCCTATTCAGAGGCGGTTTGCCACGTGTGCCAAACCGCTAAAAACCTTTGTGCAATCAATCCAGTGACAACACCTGCTGGAATGCTTAAAAATAGCATGACAGGTAAGTATAAAACAATGGCCGCACTACTGATGACAAAGTATCCACCAACGATTTGACCTATGCAATGAAAGACAGAACCAATCACACTCACACCAAGTACACCAAAGAATTTTGTCTTTTTGACTAAACCCATCGCTAACACTGCAAAAATCGCACCACTCATACTCATATAGAAGACGGGTCCTAAAAGTTTGCCTGTAAGAAGTGAGACCAACAGCACACGAGTCAATGTTAACCATGATGCATCCCTAAATGAATATGCATAAAGTACGACCAAAGTCACCACATTCGCAAAGCCCAACTTAGCTCCAGGAACAGGGATGATCGGTATAGCAGATTCGATGATGTTTAGGACAATGGCAATAGCTAAGAAGTTTGCCAATAGAATCATTTTCTTTGTTTTCTTCATGAATTATATAATGAAATCCTCATCGTTATTTCCAAATTCAATACGAACGCGGTTAGGAAGACAAATTAATGGCCATCCGGTGGATTCACCTTCGCGGCTACATATATTGTTTGGTGATTCCTCTTGAATAATTTGCACACTTCGTTTTCCAAAATCATAACGGATCACAACAATTTGGCGTACACCATTAATGGTATAATCACCTAAAACAGTAATTGTGTTTTCCTCTTCATCAATGATGGGATAGATATTATCATACGTGTTGGGTACATCCTGATCATAATTTTTAATGACTTGTCCATTGACGAAATCAATGGTTACTATGGGATCTGATGAAGCTCCATAGTATACATAGGCTACAGATGCATCTTCTTGAAATGCGAATAAACGAAAGGCAAGATAGATTGCCCCAAGGAAGACAAACAACAAACTTGCCAGCAAAATATCACGTTTTCGCTGAATCATTTGTTGCATCATGGGCGTGTATCCTCAAAGACTGTAGACTGCAAAAATGTAGAGACAGTCTCATCATAATTAAAGCGAATCACTTCGAGTTGATAGATTTCTTGATATTGATTCATGAATGTTTCAAATTCTGTACTTGGCATTGAAAAAAGTGCAGTGGAAAAGGCATCAAGCAATCCTGCATCATGGCCCAAAATGGTCACAGTATGATAATATTGCATGGGCATTTTGGTTTTTGGTGAAATGATATGATGATAACGCAATCCTTGATAGAGTGCATACTGTTCGTAGTTGCCGCTAGTATTGATTCCGATATTTTGAACATAGATCATGCCATAGGTTCGGTCGGTAGAACCGGTCTTAACCGGATTCGCAAGCGAGATGTGAAAAAGCCCTGTGTCGCGATTTTGATTCTCTCCAACACTGATCGAGCTGCTTCCAGCACTTATGGAAAAATAAGTGACATCATCAGACATTAAGTAGTCATAGGCTAGTTGAGTCGCATATCCTTTGGCAAACGCTCCTAAGTCAATTTTGACATCTTCGTCAAGCAATCGAATGTAATACTTTCCAGCGTTTTCTGAAAGGATAAACGGTTCTTCAACAATAGCAATACCTTGAATTTGAGCAATGACATTTTCATAGACTTCTTGGGGAATTTCATTGAAAATATACCCATCTTCTTCGTTTAAAATGACCTCTTTCCAAGCATCGATAATTTTACCGATGGACACATCAAAATATCCATTAGTCATTGTTTTGATTTCCTCTGTGCGAACTAGGAGTTCATAGAGTTCTGGATCGATTTCAATGTCTTCATCAAAAGTTTGATTGATTTCATAGATGTTTGTCAAGTATGGCGAATCCAAAGATAACCCACCGTAATTATTGGTGAGTTCATGGTATTTTTCATATATGCTTTCGACTGCATCATTGAGTTCATTCGCTCTTTCTTCATTTTCAACATAGACACTGATGCTAATCATCGTGTCCATATAGTCAAAATACGTAAAGTTATACGCAGTAGATTTATTGCATGCGCTAAGCGAGATGACCATGAGCAAAGCGATGAATAGTACAAAAAGTTTTTTCATAAAAACCCTCAATTCTTATAAAACATAGATTTCATATAAAGTAAAGAAAAGGACAATAGATGTCCTAAATCTTTACGCCAACGTCTGTTCCGTCTGGATTTGGATGTGTCTTTAAGTATTCTAAAATAGGATTAAAATGCTTATCAACCTTTCCGGGCTTGCAGCGAGAAAGGTTTTTTACCTCACCGTTTAATATCCCGATAGCGAATGCACGACATCCTGGGGTACCACATGCACCACAGTTATAGTTGGGAAGTAATTTTTCGACTTCATCAATTCTTGGATCTTCGATGACTTGCAGGTATTTATTTGCTAAGGATAGGATTACCCCTAATACAATACCTAAACCGCCAAGAACAATAAAGGGAAACAGGGCGTCAATCATAATTTGACCTCCTTCATAAATTCGAGTGCATCTTTAAAGTTACATGCTGCACGTCCACTTTTTGTAGAGCATGTTTCACATGATTGTGCTTCAAGATAAGCTTCTTTGCAAGACTCTGGAATTGCTACTTTTTCATTCAAATACATCGCACCAATGTATAAACCAATAAATGCAGCGATAATGCCGACAACAATTAGATATTGCATTAGATAATACCCGAGAGTCCCATAAATGCCATCGCCATTAAGCTTGCGGTGACAAATGCGATAGGTAAACCCTTCATGGCTTTAGGTACGTTTGCCGTATCCAGGCGAAGACGAATCGCAGTGAATGTAATGATAATGAATGCATAGCCAAGTCCAGATCCTAATGCATACATGAGTGCTTCTGGATATGATTTGGGGACGCCAACATTGGTGAGTGCAACGCCGAGGACTGCACAGTTGGTGGCGATTAAAGGTAGATAGACACCAAGAGCTTTATACAAACTTTGGCTGAAGCGTTTAATCACGAGCTCCGTAAGTTGCACCAGTGATGCAATAACTAAGATGAATGCAATCGTATCGATATAACGAATTTCTAAAGGAATTAACACATAGTAATAAATGGGGTATGTAATGACGGCAGATAGGAAAATGACAGTGATAACAGCAAGTCCCATACCGACCACAGATTTCATCTTGGTCGAAACACCAAAGAATGAACATAAACCTAAGAATTGCATCAACACGATATTGTTGATAATCATGGATGAGATTAAGATAGCGATTAAGTTCATTATTTCTTAACCCCCTTTGCTTGACGTGAAGCTGTGATAGTGGCGAGTATCAGACCAATAGCGATGAATGCTCCAGGAGGTTGTACTAGGACTGCAAAGGCATATTTGCCTAATCCTAACCCCTCAAATACGGTATATTCAAAGCCGAGTGGTAATGTTTTTCCTAAAACAATCGCACCTGTGCCCAAGAATTCTCTAAAGAATCCAATCATCATCAAGGATATCGCAAACCCCATTCCGACACCAATACCGTCTAAGAATGCTCTTGGAACACTGTTCTTTGAGGCAAATGATTCTGCACGTCCAAAGACGACACAGTTGACGGTAATCAGGGCAATAAAGACACCGAGTTCAGTGGCAAGTGCAGGTGCAAATGCATCGACAAGCATCTTTAAAATGGTGACTTCAGTCGCAATAATAATAACATATATTGGAATACGAACTGTATCTGGGACGATTTTTCGAATCAGTGATACCGATGTATTGGTCATCGTTAATACGAGAATGACCAAGATGCCCATCCCGAGTGCACCTTCAAAGCTTGAGGTGACAGCAAGCGCTGGACACAACCCAAGAACCATGACGAAAATTCCATTTTCTTTCCAAATACCTTTGGTGAACACTTCCCACAATGAAGGTTCTTTGTCAGCAGCAGGTACAGCTTTTTTTATGGGTGCTTTTTTTGCTTCTGTCATATTAGTTCACCTCTTCTACAAGTGCTTCAATGAGCACATCGACTAAATCTTTGGTATATGTGACTCCAGAGACAAGATCACCTGGATTGGATAATGCAGCTGCAAATTCGCTGACTGTCTTACCAATAAGTAAATCAGCATAATTTTGAATCTTGGTTAAACGTGATCCAGCGGTATGTCCGTAGAGCTCTTCAGGTATGACAACACCGATGACTTGATCATCGACATCGAAGGCAACCTTCAGTGTGATTGTATGACCGGTGACGACTTCTTGACCGTTATCATAATCACCAGCACCTGTTAATGTATACACATAACCGATATCAACATTACTTGAGTTCTTCACGATTTCCCTATTGACAACAAGTGCTGTCGGAACGAATGTTTCATCATCACTGATGACATATCCTTCTCCATAAAGGGTTACAAGAGGATCATCGACGATTAAATCATAATGAATATCAATCGCTTTTTGAATAATTTCTTGAATGGTTCCTGTACTATCGGTCGCTGTAGCTCCTGCAGTTAAATCGGCCGCATCATATTCAGGGATATTCCCCACTTCAGCGTATGGAAGCCCTTGATAGTACTGATAAATATAGTTTTGAATACCCTTAACAGTCCAATCTGATTGAATGAGTTCTACAACTTGGACATGCACATCACCTGCGGGGTCAATAGCAACCCAAAGTTCGATCATACCAAACTCATAATCATCACTATATGTGTAACCATTTTTGACTTTTACATTGTAGACGGTACCCAAGAAGGTGTCTCCTGCGTACGCTTCTACTTTGTAATCCACAATGGCATACCCACCAGAAAGAAGAGCGCGTTCAACATCGGTTTCGTTTCTCAGTTCAATCACACGATCAAATAAGAAATCCTTAGGTTCTTTGGGAACTATACTTTCGTTAGCTAAGATAAAGATTACAGCAATCACGAGAAGTATTCCCGTATTGATGAGTAACCATGTGTTCTGTTTGCTTAGTCTCATGTTAGTTCACCTCATCTAAAAGAGCATTGAGTAAGACATCCACCAAAGTCTTGGTGTATGTAACCCCTGCGGTTATATCCCCTGGATCTTGCATCATCGATGCAAAGTCCGTTGGGTTTTTACCGATAAATGATTCAGCATACGCTACAATTTTCACCCGATAACTTGCTGTATGATCGTAGGCATCTTCTGGAACAAAGACATCTAAAACTGTATAATTTTCATCAAAGAGAACTTCCATGCTCAAACCTTTATCTGTCACTAAACCATCATGACCTTCATAGGTGCCTATGCCTGTCAAATAGTAAACATAACCCACGACTTCATTAGCTGGATTTTTCGCAATCTTCTTATTAGTAATATTGAGTGTTGCGGTAAAAGAAGGATCGTTTTCTAAAGTGTACCCTTCACCAAAAGATGCTACATAAGGATCTGATGGGACATCGGCAAGGAGTGCATGTGCCGTAGCGATATCATTAAGTAGTGCTCGCACGGTGTTTAAACTGTTGGTCACGCCTGAGATTAAGTCACCTTGTGGGCTAGCTCCAGCAATCGATGATCCGATGAAGGTTGCAAGATTGGTTCTTGTATCATCAATCCCTTTGGTTTGATCGATCGCTAAAATGCTCGCTCCTAAAATTTGACCTTCAGCGCTGACGCTGATGACAAGTGAAATCGAACCGTGTTGATTGAGTCCTGAAGCAGTATAGATATAACCTACAACAGCACCTGATGCATTTTTACCTTCGACTGCACCAGAAACCGTGGAAGGAACACCATCAATTAAGTCTAGTTTTGTAAATGTTTGACCTTCAGGAAGGACTTCTTGATACGCTGCGCGTTCTTTTTCTTCTAAGTTGCGCTGGATAATGGGTGCGGTGATTGCATTCATTCCACCAATCATGAGTCCACATACAATCGCAACAAGTGTCAAAACGGTGGTGTAATGAATCAACGGATTCTTTTCAAAAAAGCTTTTCATTACGCAGCACCTCCTACACCGAAGAATACTACTAAGCTAAAGATAATGAGTAAGACAAGATAACTTGCCACAAAGGCAGGTTTAATTTTATTGGTTGACCATTTCGGATAATCGATGAGTGGAACAAACATATTGGCAAATAAAATGGCAAATGCAACCCCTTCAGGATATGCACCAAATAGACGAATCAGTACGACCAGTACGGCGACGAATGCGCCATAAAGCCAACGTCCTGGACGAGACACCGGTGAAGTGACAGGATCTGTAACCATAAAGACAATACCAAACATCAGTCCACCAGAAAATAATTGGAACAATACATATTCTAGTGCCATGTCAGGATAGAGTTTTAATCCAGCAAAGAACATGAGGATGACAAATGTGAGTGCTGTGGATAACATGACACGATAATCTGCAGAACGACGGATAATCAAGTATGCGGCCCCGATCAAAATCGCTGCTGCACTAATTTCTCCCATCGCTCCAGGAATATTTCCAAAGAATAATTCACCGATGGTGTAACTATTTAAAACGCCTGGAAACCCTAAACCACTCCGTAGAGTCGTCAGTGCTGTTCCACCTGCGACTAAATCTACACCCACATATGTACCATCAAACATACTGGTGATGGCTAAGGCGATAAAAATACGTCCTGCTGCAGCAACGTTAAAGATATTGGAACCAAGTCCGCCAAAAAGCATCTTAGCGACAATAATCCCGAATGCAGCACCAACAACAACGGCATAAATGGGGAGTTTACTTGGGACAAGAAGCGCGAATATGACCGCACTCACCGCAGGTGCTGTGATGTTATTAATGGTGTAGTCTACGTATCGAGATTTCCATAAATTCCATTTGCCTTCAACTTTTCCTGGCTTATGAGTGATTCCAAAGACTAAAGCTTCTAAACCAATCATCACCACAAGTGAGACGAGAATTCTTAAAATTGCATCAAAACCAAAACGATAAATAGCAAACGCAACGACAGGAATCAATGCGATTAACACGTCTGTCATCATTCGTTTGGTACTCACATCCTTGCGGACATAGGGGCTTGTTTGTTTAATTGTTTGCATCATCTTCGTCATTACCTCCTATTTCGCAGCGAATCGTTTGCCCAAACGCATATATTCTGTCAAATGAATCTTTGATGGGCATACAAAGGAACAGAGTCCACATTCGATACACTTGCTTACTTCAAGCGTTTTAAGCATTTCTTTATCACGTGTCTTGTATGCGTTCATGATTTGAACGGGTTGAATTTCAACTGGGCATGAATAGACACACGATGCACAATGAATACATGGTTCTTCTTTCTCGATCTTCTCATTAAAAACGATCAAACTGGTCGTCGTATGGGTCATAATCACATCATCTTGTTGGATGTTTGTTCCCATCATGGGTCCACCTAAGATCATGACTTTGGGAGTGTCAACATCTTTATAACCACCAGCAAGTTCAATGAGATCGGTGACAAGGGTTCCGATTCTTGCTCTAAAACTCTTGTTTGCAACTCCATCACCACTGATGGTGAAGAGTCTTTCTAAGACAGGAATATCTTTTTTAACTGCATTATAAATACTTTGAAGCGTCGATACGTTAAAGTTTAAAACTCCATATTTGGATAGTAGTTCACCTTGAGGAATCTTGATTCCAAGCGCGTTTTTAATCATTGCAAGTTCCCAACCTTGAGGATAAAAATTCCCTACGGTTGCTACAGTGATATCAAAGTCAGTAAATTCTTGAAGTACGAACTTGAGACGTTCTTCAATTTCTTTGTATTTCTTTTTAATCGCGATAACACCACGTTTTGCACCTGATGCCTTCATCGCATAAATCAACCCTTTGATGACCTCTCTTGGATAATTCATCATGAGTGAGTAGTCAGCAATTAGATTAGGTTCACATTCAACACCATTTGCGATGACAACATCGATAGGATCTTTGGTTTCAAGTTTGATATAGGTAGGAAACGCACTACCACCAAGACCCACAAGACCTGCATCTTTAATGATTTGAATAAAGTCTTCTTTTGTAAGTGCCTCGATTTCTTGATCAGATCGCTCTTTAATGGATTCATGAAGTTCATATTTCATATCGTTTTTTACGATTAAACAGTCGACCATTTTTCCACTATTGTCGATGTGTTTTTCATACCCAACGACTTCACCACTTACAGTCGCGTGCATGGGTTGTTCAAAGAATGCACCTTTTCTTGTTCCAACAACTTCACCGACTTTAACAAATTGTCCCCCTCTGACGCAGGTGACACCATCGGGACAGCGCTGAGATGTGACGGGATAATAAACATATTCAGCATCTAAATAGTGAAGTATAGGTAATTCTTTTAGTTGTTTCTTTCCATCAGGGATGAATCGTGTTTTTTCAATCATCGCTAGACTTCCTTCCTGTAGAGTGGGTATTTTTGTGTGAGAAGCGTGACTTCGTTACGAATTTCTTCTAGGATCTCTGGTTCATCTATATGAGATAATGCTCGATCGATCCAATGAGCAATTTTTTTCATGTCATCTTCTTTAAATCCGCGTGTTGTAACGGCAGGTGTACCTAAGCGAATACCGGACGCATATGCTGGTTTTTCCTTATCGAATGGCACACCATTTTTATTGCATGTAATCGAGACTTTACCTAAAAGTCTTTCAGCATCCAATCCAGTGATACCTAGTTTTCCTTTAATATCGATAAGCATCAAGTGATTATCTGTTCCGCCACTGACAACACGGTATCCTAGATCCATCATCGCTTTTGCTAAAGCTTGAGCATTTTTCACCACTTGAGTTTGGTAATCGATAAATGCAGGAGATAAGGCTTCATGAAATGCGACTGCTTTGGCAGCAATCACATGCATGAGGGGACCCCCTTGCATACCAGGGAACACTGCTTTATCAACTTTTTTGGCGATTTCTTCATCGTTGGTTAAGATTATACCTCCACGTGGTCCACGCAGAGTCTTGTGTGTTGTTGAAGTCACGACATGTGCATAGGGAAGTGGTGAAGGGTGAAGATTCGCAGCAACTAACCCGGCGATATGTGCCATATCGACTAAAAGATACGCACCTACCTCGTCAGCAATCTCTCTAAAACGCTTAAAATCGATGATTCGCGAATAAGCACTTGCTCCAGCAACAATCAGTTTAGGTTGGATCTCTTTCGCGAGTTCTAAAACACGATCATAATCAATTCTCTCTGTTTTCTCATCGACACCATAGAAAAAAGATTGGTAGAGTTTACCAGAAAAGTTAAGGTTAAACCCATGGGTCAAATGTCCACCTTCTGCAAGTGACATTCCCAATATTTTATCTCCTGGAGTAATCAGTGCCATATAGGCTGCCATATTGGCTTGTGACCCGGAATGGGGTTGTACGTTGACATATTTTGCCCCAAAAAGTGTCTTTAAACGTTCTATTGCTAAAGCTTCTATTTCATCAACAAATTCGCAGCCACCATAATAGCGCTTCTTCGGGTAGCCTTCTGCGTATTTGTTGGTCAGAATCGAACCTTGAGCATCCAATACTGCTTGTGAAACAAAGTTTTCAGAAGCAATCAATTCGATATGTGCTTCTTGACGATCCTTTTCTTTAAGAATCAAAGCATCGATAATTGGATCAATATGTGATAAGTTCATTCTGTCCTCCTCGTGATTTCCTTAGGTTATTATAACATAATAAAGCGCAAATGAAAAGACAGTTTCCAACGAATGGAAGACCGTCTTTTGTTTAATTTTTTAGAATAATTAACCTTAATTTTCTTAATTTATAAATCATCTTTATAAGGAAACATTGTGATACACGTCTTGAACATCATCGAGTTCATTAAGCATATTGATCAATCTTTCGAATTTATCTTTATCTTCAGTATCGTCTAAGGAAGTTTCCATGATGGGTAACCACATGATTTCTTCGGTATCGTACTCAAGATCAGGTTTACTTTCCGTGAATGCTGTACGAATCGCATTAAAGTTGGTGGCATCACTATAGATTGTGACCCCTTCTTCATCGGTTTCGATGTCACTCACATCAAGATCATTGAGAACAAGAATCTCTAAAACTTCATCTTCAGTAATTCCTTTTATTGAAAAAACTGCACTGTGTGTGAACTGATGAATGACTGAACCAGAAATCCCTAGTTTACCACCGGTTTTCGTGAAGCAATTTCTTACTTCAGAGATGGTTCGATTGACATTGTCAGTATAGCATTCGACAATGAGTTGTGAACTTCCAGGTCCAAAACCTTCATAGCGGACTTGTGTAACATTATCTTCTCCGCCACCTTTAGCTTTATCGATATTACGCTTGATGACATCTGCGGGTACTTGTTCTCTTTTTGCCTTTTCAATCATGCGTTTTAAGGTTTGGTTTGTGTCTGGATCAGGACTTCCTGCTTTAGCTGCTAGATAGATTTCTCTCCCATATTTTGCATAGAGTTTACTCTTGACAGCGGCTGATTTTGCCATTGCTACTTTACGTACTTCAAATGCTCTTCCCATTTTTAAAACATCCTTTACTTGCTAATTTTTTCGTTATATGTTTTTATGCTTTGTGCAATAATTTTTTGTGCTGCTTCCTTGCCTTCAATATCAAGGATATAGGTCTTTTTACCTTCTAGTGATTTATACACTTCAAAGAAGTGACCCATTTCTGTGAGTAAATGCGCGGGTAGTTCACTGATATCTTTGTATTGTGTCAACGATGGATCTCCAAAAGGAATGGCGATGATTTTTTCATCAATTTCATCGGAATCGATCATCTTCATCACTCCAATAGGATAGCAATGAACCAAACTTAGGGGTTCGATATCTTCTTGACATAATACCAAGACATCCAGAGGGTCATTATCCCCAGCATACGTTCTTGGTATAAATCCATAGTTTGCTGGATAATGCGTTGAGGTGAATAGGATACGATCTAAAATAATCATGCCTGTCTCTTTGTCGAGTTCGTATTTTTTCTTACTACCTTTTGAAATTTCGATACACGCGATAAAGTGATCCGGTTGGATACGCGATGAATCGATATCGTGCCATATATTCATGAGATCAGGGCTCCTTTTTTATGTTCATTACCATTTTATCATCTTTGACCCGAAAAAAAACACCCAAAAAGAGGGTGTTCTATAAGAAGAGCCCCATTAGGTATCGTTTCGTTACCTATCCCCTAAGGGTCTTCTTGTTGTATTTAAGTATCCTTTCGGTTACGAACTTTAAACAACCCTATCTTAAGTCTAATGATCGTAGTCGCAATCTTTTGGCATTGCGGTAGAGACGTCATCACCATGTGTCATGACTTATACGATAATTAAATACATAAACATTATAGCAGTCTGATGAGGGGTTGTAAAGGTTAAATTGATGCTTCTTTTGAATGAGAAAGATACAGTTTATAAGTATTCTCAAGAAGGGCATTAATAGTCATAGGTCCTACCCCTTTGGGTACAGGGGTTATGTATGAGCAAATGTCCTTGACATCATCAAAATCGACATCACCAATGAGTTTGCCTTCTTCTCTATTGACACCTACGTCAACGACGATCGCCCCTTCTTTCACCATGCCTTTGGTAATGAGGTGCGGTTTTCCTGAGGCGACTACGAGTAGATCAGCTTGTTTTGTATGAAACGCTAAATCTTTAGTTTGTCTATGACAGACGGTAATGGTTGCGCCTTGATCCATCAAAAGACGTGCAACCGGAAAACCGACGATATTCGATCTTCCAACGATGACAGCGTTTAATCCTGAAATCTTGATGTTGTAATGAGCAAGAAGGGTCATAATGCCTTTGGGTGTTGCGGGTTCAATGGTAGGTCTTTTTTGATAGAGATTTCCCTGATTGATAACATGAAATCCATCGGCATCCTTTTCTTTTCGAATCATGTTGATCAGTACTTCTTCATCTAGGTGTTTGGGGATGGGTAGTTGTAAAATCATGCCATCCACCGTGGGGTCTTCGTTTAATGATTGAATGAGTGAAGCAACCTCATCATGGGTAATATTTTCATTTAAATGATGAAGTTCATGAAGAATTCCTGCAACAGCACATGCTTTACCCTTTCCCTTAACATAGGAAAGTGAAGCCGGATTATCACCGATTAAAATAATCGCAAGTTTAGGAAGACGCTCACCTCTTTTTTGGTGTTCATCTGTTAAACTTTTAAGTTTTAAGTTTCGTTCATTGGCGACTGCAAAACCATCGAGTAAGATCATATGGATCACTCCTTATCTGTGACATTACCTTCCGCATCAATCATGATATTTAGCGCACGAGGGGTTTTATTGAGACCTGGCATAACCATAATGCCTTTGGTCAGTGCGACTAAGAAACCTGCTCCAAGTGAAGGTCTAATCTCTGAGATAGTTAAGGTAAAGGGCTCTGGTAAGCCGTGAACGTTTGGATCTCCTGTGATAGAAAGAGGTGTTTTTGCCATGCATACGGGTAAGTTCCAACCTAACTTTTCATAACTTTCAAGCTGTGCAGTAGCACGTTTTGAAAAAACAACTTCATTCGCACCGTAGATATTCTTAGCAATTTTTTCTATTTTTTCTTTTGGTGTATCTTGTGCAGTGTAAATGGGGTTGATGGTTGAAGGCTTTTCAGCGATTTCAACAATGATATTAGCAAGATCTACCATGCCTTCGCCACCCTTAGCAAACCCATCGCATAGCGCAATCTTATGACCTTCGGATTTCGCCCAATTCATGATATACGCGATTTCATCTTCAACATCATTATAGTAATGATTAACTGCAATAACATATGGTAATCCGATTTGTCTGATATTCGATAAATGTTTCGCAAGAAGTGGTAACCCTTGGATCATCGCTTGAAGATCAGGCTGACTGAAGTCTTCTGCACCACCATGGGATTTTAGCGCACGGAGTGTGGTGACAATAACGACCGCATCCACGTTCTTACCTAAATGTGGCATTTTGATATCTAGGAATTTTTCCATCCCTAAATCCGCACCAAATCCAGCTTCGGTCACTGCATAGTCGCCGAGTTTTAAGGCAAGTTTGGTTGCTACAATGGAATTACATCCATGAGCGATATTGGCAAACGGTCCGGCATGAACAAACGTCGGTACACCGTCAATCGTTTGAACCAAATTGGGATTAAGTGCATTCTTTAATAACCAAACGAGCGCATCAGCACCACCGAGATCAGAAACAAAAACGGGATTTTGATCTTTATTGTAGCCAATCAAAATATTGTTTATTCTGCGTTTTAAATCCATTAAATCAGTGGAAAGAGCTAAGATTGCCATGATTTCACTCGCTGCAGTAATGACAAAACCATCTTTGCGTTGAGGTGTTTCAATTTCTCTTAGATTACGATCATTCATATCCATACAACGTTTCCACGTAATGGTTTCTAAATTGAGTTCATTTCCCTGAAACATGTGGTTATCAATCAGAGCAGCGAGTAAATTGTTTGCTGCTGTAATCGCGTGAAGGTCACCCGTAAAATGAAGATTGATATCATCTTCAGGAACAACCACAGATTTCCCACCACCCGTAGCACCACCTTTAAGACCAAAAACGGGTCCCAATGAAGGTTCACGAAGTGCTAAGATAGGGTGTTTCCCAATATACTTAAGCCCTTGTGTGAGTCCGATAGAAACTGTTGTTTTTCCTTCACCCGCTGGTGTGGGATTGATCGCGGTGACGAGAATGAGTTTGCCATCCTTTTTTTTCTCTAACCGCTTTAATACTTTTAAGTCAATCTTGGCTTTATCAAAGCCATAGGGAATACACTCTTCTGGAGCAACACCCATTTTTTCGCATAATGAAGCAATCTTTTCCATAATTATCTCCCTTGACAATAAAAAAGTATCTCGTATTTAAGATACTTTTATTATAGCACATCGATTATTTTTTATAAAGGTAATTCGCCTTCAGGATCCCTTCAGCAACCCCAATCATTTCTTCAGTTGGCTCTTGAATATGGATGAGTGGATAGCTTAATCCCAGTTCTTTCCACTTCATAATTCCTTTGGTATGATAGGGTAGAATTTCAATGTTGACTACATTAGTTAGGGTATCAAGAAATGCTCTTAGTTTGACTAAATCTTTTTTATCATCGGTAATCGTAGGAACAAGGACATGACGAATAATGACGGATACATTAAGTTCATCTAAATATCTTGCAAACTCTAATACCTGTTCATTGGAACTCCCGGTGAGAACTTCATGTTTCTTAGGATCAATATGCTTAATATCGAGTAAAACCAAATCGGTTACATCCATAAGTTCTTTGAATCTCTTTTGTGCTTTCACATTAAAACAGGCAGCAGATGTATCCAAACAGGTATGAATACCTCGAAGTTTCGCTTCTTTGAAAAGTTCAATTAAAAAAGGTAATTGAAGCAGGGGTTCCCCACCTGAAACAGTGAGTCCACCTTTTTTATAAAAACGTGAATATTTCTGATAATCAGCTAAGATTTCATCCACGGACATCCGCTTGTTTTGTCTCGTACTCCAGGTATCTCTATTATGGCAATATTGACATTGAAAAGGACAACCTTGAAGGAAAAGGACATAACGAATGCCCGGACCATCGAATGCACCTAAGGTTTCAATGGAGTGGACGTTTCCAAATTGACTAAAGTCCTTCATGGAACGTTCTGGAGATCACTTCTTTTTTCTGTTCATCTGTCAGATTGGAGAAGTTTACCGCGTATCCAGAGACGCGAATGGTTAAATTGGGATATTTTTCAGGATGATGATAGGCATCAATGAGTTTTTCTCTATTAAAGATGTTGACATTTAAGTGATACCCACCACTCATGAAGTAACCATCAAGGATATCCACTAAATTTTCTACCTTGATATCGCCTTCATACGTAAATCCATCCGCAGATTCAATCGATGATCCTTTACCTAAAGCTTGTGGAACAAGCGTGAATGTATTGGATATCCCGTCTTGACATGATTCACAAGGAATCTTTGAGACAGAAAGCAATGATTTTAAGGCTCCAGATTTATCTCTTCCGTGCATGGGATTCGCACCAGGTGCAAACGCTTCTCCCTTGCGGCGACCATCTGGAGTATTTCCAGTTTTTTTACCATAAACGACATTCGATGTAATCGTAAGAACACTCATGGTAGGTACTGAATCACGGTATGTGTATTGACCTCGAATTTTACTCATAAAGCGTTCAACGACTTCTACAGCGAGAAAATCGACACGGTCATCATTGTTACCATAGAAGGGAAACTCACCTTCAGTTTTAAAATCAATGATCAGACCTTGTTCATCATAGATGGGGCTGACCTTCGCATATTTAATGGCGGATAATGAGTCTGCAACCACCGATAATCCTGCAATACCGGTAGCGAAATTGCGTGTGACTTCAGCATCATGAAGCGCCATTTGGAGACGTTCATAGGCATACTTATCGTGCATATAATGAATGATATTGAGTGCACTCACATAAGTTTTTGCTAACCAATCGAGCATCTTATCAAAGCGTTCTAAGACCGTATCATAATCCAAGATATCCGCCTTAACGACATCCCCAAGGGGACCTACTTGGTCACCAGAAATTTCATCTTTACCCCCATTGAGTGCGTAAAGCAGTGCTTTTGCTAAATTGGCGCGTGCGCCAAAGAATTGCATTTCATGCCCAATTGACATCGGAGAAACGCAGCATGCAATCCCGTAATCATCGCCATGGGAAGGACGCATTTGTTCATCATTTTCATATTGAATGGATGAAGTATCGATGGATACTTTCGCACAATAACGTTTGAAGTGTTCAGGAAGTGCATCATGCCAAAGAACCGTTAAGTTGGGTTCAGCAGATGTTCCTAAATTATAGAGCGTTTGAAGATAGCGATAACTATTTTTCGTGACCCATGAGCGTCCATCGTTGGTGAGTCCTGCTAAAGATTCTGTTACCCATGTTGGATCACCTGTGAAGAGTTCATTGTATTCAGGTGTTCTTGCAAAACGTACCATTCTGAGTTTCATGATAAAGTGATCGATCATTTCTTGTGCTTCTATTTCGGTAAGTGTGCCTTCATGAAGATCACGTTCAATATAGATGTCTAAGAAGGTCGCAGTTCTACCTAAACTCATCGCAGCCCCATTTTGTTCTTTTACGGCAGCTAAATACGCAAAATATGTCCACTGGATAGCTTCTTTCGCATTTTTGGCAGGTTTCGCTAAGTCAAAACCATACGACTTACCCATTTCCTTCAAAAGTTCTAGTGCTTTAATCTGTTCTTGAATCTCTTCTCGTAAACGAATGTTGTATTCGTTCATAGGGAAACTAAACTTTGTCTTTTCCTTTTTCTTTTGTTCAACTAAAAAGTCGATTCCATAAAGGGCAACCCGTCGGTAATCACCAATGATTCTTCCTCGACCATAACCATCCGGAAGACCTGTAATAATTCCAGAACGACGTGCGCGTCTGATATCCGCATTATAGACATCAAAAACACCCTGATTATGCGTTTTTCTATATTCGGTAAAGACATGCATCAATTCATCATCGATATGATAGCCGTAGCTTTCCGCTGCCTTAGCGGCTACCTGTATTCCACCATAAGGATGAAAGGCACGCTTAAAGGGCTTGTCTGTTTGAAGACCTACAATGGCTTCAAGGTCCTTATTCATGTACCCTGGACCATGAGAATTGATGGATGCAACTACGTGTGTATCGAGTTCGATGACACCACCTTTAAGTTTTTCTTCTTCCAAATAGCCCTTAAACATATCATTGAGTTGAAGACTTGATTCTGTGGGTCCTACCAAAAAGGATGAGTCCCCAAAATACTCTGTATAATTTTTGATCATGAAGTCTCTGACATCCACTGATGTCATCCAAAGACCTTCATGGAAATTTCGCCATGCAGTCATATGTTTATATCCTCCGATATCGTTTTTACTCGTCATGTTGCGTCATCATTATATCGAACAAAAATTAAAAATGCTACGAATTCTATAACGGATGAAACATGAAAACGTTTTTGACATATACTGCATATAAAACGTATAAAAAAGAGGCTTTCGCCTCTATAATTGGAGAATAGATTTAATTTTCTGAGGTAGTCCATCGATTTCCTTCAGTGATAAACTACATAAAGCAAATCTAACGCCACCACTCATAGGTACTGCAAAGATATGATGCTTGGCTAACATTATATAGTCTTCATCAGGATGTGGTGTGAGGACCACCGTGTAAAATCCACTACGAAACGGATGAGTCTTTAATCCTATGGCTTTCGCTTGGGTAATAAATGATTCGCTTCGCTTCTGAACTAAATCATTAATCTTATGTAAGTCAACCTTGAACCGATCATAGTTTTCTTTGATCGAGAACTTATTGAATAACTCAATGGATGCGGTCGGTGTAGCTGACCACGATCCACGTGCTTCATTGACAAATTTGGGATGAATATCTTTGATGACTTCTTCTTTTTTTGATAAGTAAATTGCTGCTCCTAAACGTAGACCATATACGCCAAACGTCTTTGAACCACTAAAGGCAATCACGGTGGTGACGTGATCAAGAAGCATGGGTAAATACGAGAGCTTCTTACGATTATCTTCTTCGTGAGAGTATTCAAGGTAGGCTAGATCATATAAGAAGATGATGTCATTATCCTTATATTGATTCATGATGGAAAGAATGGATTTGAATTCCAATTCAGAAAGCGTAAACCCCGTGGGATTATGACATGGATCATTGATAATGATAATGATTCGCTTTTGTTTCTTTGCTAGCTCACCCAATCTTTGGTCAAAGGATTCAAGATCAAAATGATCACCTTTGAATAGATTGTGTTCAAAGATATTGAGTTTTGCCCGGTCAGCAAATCGCTCATACTGCCACCGGATATTTGAAACAAAAATCGATTCCCCTGGAGTTCCAAACAAAGAAAATACGGATGCAATCGCTCCACTTCCCCCTGGTGTTGCACATGCGTTCATGAAAAAACTTTGTTTAATTATCGGTAAATAGCCTTTAAATACCCATGAATAGAGATTATTTTTAAACAGTGCCCCACCATCCACGGCTGGATATGGAAGCATTTCATCATCGGTCAAGTTTCTAATCGCTTGACTGACGGTAGGCATTCCCCCAATTGCCTTGTTTTCATCATAAAACATCCCTATGGATGCATTAATCACATCATCATAGAGTTTAGATGCTTCCAAAGCATCTTTAGAAATCTTCAATATATCGACTGCCACAACGTTCACCTCTTCTTTAATTATATATGAAGTCGTCTAAAAACAGGTCAAATAAATAGAGCCAGTGTTGCTTTTCAAATTTGGTGACAAGCGTGATATGCACATGTCCTTTAAGATATCCTAATCTGACTTGTGCGACAAAATCATTCGCTTTTTCGAATAACTTCTTTCCATCAATTTTTTGTGAGGCTTCCATCGATAAGATCAAAGTGACTTGATTCGCTTCAACTACAGTTTTATATACCCCGATGTGCGATGACAACTTTTTAAATAGTTTTTCGTACATATAGAGAAGTAGATCAGCATCAAGTTCTCCAAAACGATCGATAAGTTCCATCTTTAAATCTTCGACATCTTTAATGCGATTGAGTTCAGCAATTCGTTTATGAATTTCAATGCGAACGGAATCTTCAGAAACGTAGCTTGGATCGACATGACGCGGTGCGTATACTTCATCTATTTGTACATCTTTAGGTCTTTCGAGGGTGACACCCGTGATGGCTTCTTCTAAGAGTTTCATGTAGAGTTCTAACCCAACAGAATCAATGAATCCCGACTGTTCAGAACCCAAGATATCACCTGCACCACGAATGGATAAATCACGCATAGCAATCTTAAATCCACTGCCAAGGGCGGTAAAATCTTGAATTGCAGATAACCTTTTTTTCGCTTCATCATTGATGTTTTTATGCGCATCATACATTAAATACGCATACGCAATGCGATCACTGCGTCCGACACGACCACGAATTTGATAGAGTTGCGATAATCCTAATTGATCTGCATCATGAATGATCAATGTATTCGTATTGGGAATATCGACTCCTGTTTCGATAATGGTTGTAGATACTAAAACATCATAGGTGTGATCGATAAAATCACTTAGGACATTTTCGAGTTGATCTCGGTTCATTTTCCCATGCGCATAGGTAATCTTTGCTTCTGGTACGAGTTTTTCTAAACGATGGACCATTCCTTCAATGCCTTGAACTTTGTTGAATAGATAAAAAACTTGTCCACCTCGTGCGATTTCACGACTGATAGCCTCTTTGATGAGTGCTTCTTGTCTTTCCACGACATACGTTTGTACAGGATAACGATTTCTAGGGGGTGTTTCAATCATGGAAAGATCTTTTAATCCCATCATCGACATTTGTAACGTTCTTGGAATCGGAGTTGCTGAAAGAGTAAGTGTATCGACATTGACTTTTAACTCACGAATTTTCTCTTTGTGCTCTACTCCAAAACGTTGCTCTTCATCGATAATGAGAAGTCCTAAGTCTTTAAACTTCACATCTCCAGATAAAAGACGATGGGTTCCAATCACAACATCAACAAAACCGCGTTTGAGATGTTCAAGTGTTTCCGTTTGTTTTTTAGGTGTGACAAAACGAGAAAGGAGTGCCACATTCGCCCCATATTTTTCAAAACGTTCTTTAAAGGTATAGTAATGTTGTCTTGCCAGTACGGTGGTGGGCACTAAATACAGTACTTGTTTTTGATTCATGACCGCCTTAAAGGCAGCACGAAGTGCGACTTCTGTTTTTCCAAATCCCACATCACCACAAATCAAACGATCCATCGGGCGTTCTTTTTCCATGTCGAACTTCGTATCGACGATCGCTCTTTGTTGATCTTTAGTCGTTTCATACATGAAATCACGTTCAAACGCTAGCTGCATATCCGTATCTTTATCATACGCATACCCAACACTCTTTTCTCTTTGTGCGTAGAGAGCAATCAACCGATCAGATAGATCTTTAATCCGCATTCTGACCTGAGCTTTCGTTTTGGACCATTGCTTCCCACCCAATTTGGAAAGTTTGGGGTGGATGCCATCATGACTTGAGTATTTCAGTACCATATCAATCTGATCCATCGGTACGTAAAGGGCTTCTTCATTGGCATAAATAATATAGAGGTAATCGCGTTTGTCTCCAGAGAGTTCCATCGTTTTTAATCCCATATATTTTCCGATACCAGAATCGTAGTGAACCACAAAATCACCAGGAGTTAGATCCTCGATCCGTCTGATCTTCGTCGCTTGATTTAAGACACTTCGGTATTTGATCGCCGGGCGAACGCGATAGGTAAATAAACTTGATTCATCGACAAAGAACAATTTTTCTTCTTTGAGCATCATTGATCCATAACTTGGTGTGTTTAAAAGATAAAGTCCCGGTTGATCACTGATGGTTTCTTGATAATGAATTCCCTTTTGGCTTAAAAAAGATTCCATTTCCTCGAGATAATGCTTTTGGGTAATTGAGACATAGATCCGATATGAGGTCATATCGTGAATATCTAACGCAAATGCTTGAAGATTAGCTTGATAATTGGGAACGGTCACTACCCCTAAATCAATAGCAGTTAAAGATGAATTAATCCCAAAATTATCAATGGCGATATGCGTTCTTTTGAGGTGCTCTTCTAGAGCAATCCGAAATGGAATACTTAAAAAATGATGCCCGTTCATCGTAGTAGCATAGGTCATCAAATCATCCATAATACTTTCTTCATTCATCTTCATTTTATGAATATCGACAAAAATCAGATGATAGTTCTTTGCAAAATCGAGCAAGGTTGTTTTTTCAGCATTAAAAAATGGGATATATAGGTTTAAACCATCGAGTTTTTTTCTTTGTTCAATCGCTTCGAGATCTAAGTTAAGTTTTTCTTGTTCTCTTTCTGATAGGTTTTTTCCTTCAAAGAATTTTTTAATTTTATGAAGCGCGTCCTCTTTCATCAAATCAGTATAAAAGAGTTCGTGCATAGGAGCAATCTCGATACTTTCAATCGCAACTTGTGATCTTTGTGTGTCTACATCAAAGACTTTGATTTGATCAATTTCTTCATCAAAGAAATCCAGACGATAAGGTTGATCATTATTTAAGGTAAATATATCGACAATATGCCCACGAACACTAAATTCACCAGGCTTTTCAACCGTGTAAGTACGCTGATATCCACTATAGATTAAGTAAGTGATGAGTTTATCCATCGGATACAACATACCTTTACTCAGCCTCTTGACGCTCTTTAAATAATCGTCTTTAGTGAGTTGACGCTGCGATAAACCTTGGATGGTGGTGACCACGACAAAAGGTTTATCCGTCATAAGTTGTTTTAAAGTGAAAAGACGTTCACTTTTAAATTCAGGACTACCTAATGCCATGATGGCGGTCAGTGTTTGATCGGCGGGGTAAAACAAAACATCCTCGCTATCAAGGATCTGAGAAAGGGTATCATAAGTTTTTTGTGCTTCATAGAGATTAGGTAAAACGATGAAGACCGTTTTCTTGTTCGTAATAAAATCCATTGCAACCAAATGACTGTTAAAGACATCACTGGATGACTTTAATTCAAGGGTTTCATCAAACCTTTCGATGAGCGCACGTAATCGAGGCTGTTTTTTCAGTAGTTCAAGCATGAAGAACTCCTAGATAGTAAAACCCAAACCTATGTTTGGGTATTGTACTTTGTCATAATATCTGTAAATGGTATATCTTTTGCAAAAAGTTCGATAATCTCACTAGATGACTTGATGGCTTTTTGCATCGTGATCAACTCATCTGTCGAAAATTGTCCGAGCACGTACTGATCAAGAGGGATCTGTGGTTGATTGCTGATGCCAATTCTCACCCGTTTGAATTGTTCACTATGCAATAGACCGATAATATTTTTTAATCCGTTGTGTCCACCATGCCCACCAGCTTCACGAAGTCTTAATTTACCTGTATCTAAATTGACATCATCGACAATGACTAAAATATCTTCGATGGGTACATTGTAATAATTCATTAATTTAGAGATCGCTTCACCGGATACGTTCATAAATGTGGAAGGTTTCACCAGCATGATTTTTTTGCCTTCTAAGATGATTTGAGCCACTTCTGCATTAAACTTTGCATCAAATCGCGCTTGAACACTCATCATCTTAAGGACTTCATCAATCACCATGAAACCGGCATTATGTCTGGTCTTTTGATATTTAAGCCCCGGATTACCTAGACCAACAACGAGCTTCATACTTGATTCTCTTTATGGGTGATCTTATCAAATATTTGGCTAATGGGTTCATCTTTGACGATATGGAGAATCGATTGACCAAGAAGTGGTCCAATCGAAAGCTGAGTAATTTTGGGAGATGATTTCGTGGGATCTAAGGCGATGGTATCCGTCACAACAATTTCACATATCGGTGAATTATCAATACGTTCAATGGCAGGTCCTGAAAAGACCGCATGGGTAGCACACGCATACACCTTGGTAGCCCCAGCTTCAATCAATGCTTCAGCACCAGCAACTAAGGTCCCTGCGGTATCGATAATATCATCCACCATGATAGCTACTTTACCCGATACATCCCCAATGATGTTTTGAACTTCCGCTTTATTGGGTTCAGGACGTCTTTTATCGATGATGGCAAGCGGTGCATTAAAGATTCTTGCAAAAATTCTGGCCCGTGTCACGCCACCGTGATCCGGTGAGACCACAACGATATTGGAAAGCTTTTTGGTATACATGAAATAATCAGCAAGAAGGGGAGACGCTGGAAAATTATCAATCGGAATATTGAAGAAACCTTGAATTTGGGCAGCGTGAAGATCAATACAGATCAATCGGTCAACACCCGCAACTTGAAGCATGTCTGCGACGAGTTTAGCGGTGATGGGTTGACGAGATTTCGCTTTTCTGTCCTGTCTGGAATATCCGTAATAAGGCATAATCACTGTAATATTTTTCGCAGATGCACGCTTGAGTGCATCGGACATAATGAGCAATTCCATTAAGTGTTCATTGGCAGGTGCCGATGTGGATTGGACGATAAAAACGTCATTTCCTCTGACACTATCTTCGATGTTTACGGTGATTTCTCCATCGGCAAAACGAACAACTTCCACTGCACTAATCTCGAGTCCTGCAGCTTTGGCAATTTCTTCTGCCAACGCACGATTCGAGTTCAATGCAAACAGTTTGATTTTCTTTCCGTCTATGATATTCACGATGTTAAACGCTCCTTCTTTTCTCTCGATTTCATTATACATGAAAGCCCCTATGTTTTCACGCTTTTCCCAAAAAAAAATCTTCTTGCAGCGAGGTGCAAAAAAGATTTTTATCACATCATAATGTTTGTTTCAAGATTATTCTTCTTCTTCGGATACAGGATTGAGTAATGCTTCGTTATAAGCAACAACAATGGCATCTTCAATCATTTTACGCATTTCACCATGAATGGGGTGTGCGATATCTCTAAAAGTTCCATTGGGCGTCTTTTTACTTGGCATCGCGACGAAGATGCCGTTTTCGCCTTCAATGATACGAATGTCATGTACTACAAAACTTTCGTCGAAAGTAATGGTAGCCACACCTCTAAGTCTGCTTTCGCTACTAACAAGTTTTACTCTCACATCAGTAATCTTCATATTGCCCTCCAAGACGTCCATGATTTTATACCCAAATTATAGCATATTTCATACTGTGATTAAACAAAATTTAAGTTTTTGGTCTTGTTTTAACGGGAATTAACCCTATTTTGGCGATTTTTTCTTCGATTTTGGGTTGATTTTTCTTAAATAAAACGAGAAAGAAGGTGGATCCACTACCACTCATCATGACCTCTCGGCTTATCTGCGTTATTTTCTTGTAATAAGACACAAGCTCAGGATAACAAAAGAGGGTGGTTGGGAGCAGTTGGTTAAAGGTATGCCGTATCATCTTTTTAAAGCGATGATTGATGTATAAAGCTAAAACTCGTTGGAATTTTTGAGGACGTGGATCGATATGGTGATGTTCAAAAACGACTTTAGTACTCACAGCAATATCAGGGAAAAATAAATATATAGGAGTATCGGGAAAAGCATCAATAAACAGGAGATGTTCGCCTCTACCATAAACATACGCTGGTTTATTATAAAGACAAAAAAGTGTATCTGAACCTAACTTTAGAGCTAATACTTCAAGTTCAGGTAGCGATAGATGAAGATCCCATAGTTGATTCAGACCTCTTAAGGTTGCAGCAATATCGGCAGAACCTCCCGCTAATCCCGCACCGAGTGGTATAGTTTTGTTAAGCGTAATCTTCGCACCTTGCGATACTTGATAGGTTTCTTTCATTAAATGAGCTGCTTTAATGATCGCATTATCTTTTATCTCTATGTTAGAGATGAGTTCAATGGTCTCATTTGGTTCAAATGAAAGTGTATCGTAAAGATCGATTGGAATCATGATCATATTGAGCTCATGATACCCATCATCTCTTTTCTTTACGACATCTAGAGCGAGATTTAATTTAGCATAGGCGCGTTCTTCAATCATAGGACCACTCCTTGGCTAGCTTGATAAAATCATCAAGACTCAATTTTTCCGCACGAATATCACTCGCATAATCCAAGCGTGACAGATAGTTAATAATCTCTTCTTTGGGTGTCTGATATCCCTCATAAAGATTATTGATCAAAGTCTTACGTTTCTGCTTGAAGGCATGTTTAACAAAGGTGAGAAATCGTTTTTCGTCTAGAGAATTTAATAGCGATTTTTCACGCTTTTCGATACGGATGACCGCACTATCCACATGGGGAACAGGATAGAATAGGTGACGTTTTACATCCATCAATTTGTACACATGAGCATGGTATTGTAAGATGACAGATAGCGCATTATAATCCTTCGAATTAGGTGTTGCCACTAAACGATCACAGACCTCTTTTTGAATCATGAGTGATGCAGTTTTAATGTGGGTATTTTCCAATAACTTAAAGATAATTGTTGTCGTGATATAGTAGGGGACATTAGCAACCACGTGATACTCTTGGTTTAGAATCGATAAATCCGCTTCCAAAAAATCTTCATAAAGAATCGTCACATGGGGATACTTGGCGACAATGGGATTGAGGTAAGGTGCAAGCGATGTATCAATTTCATACGCAATGACTTCACGTGCACGTTCAGCCAAAAATGAAGTTAAAGCCCCTTGTCCTGGACCTACTTCGATGACACATCGATCTTCAATTTTGGATTCACGAACGATTTTTAGTAAAAGATTTTTATCTCTTAGAAAGTTCTGTCCGTATTTCTTTTTCACTTGATGATTCATGCAATGCCTCCAGAACATCTGTGCTTTGAATCGAAAACATATGCAAACGTTTATAGAGCGTTTTACCATTAGGCTGTCCGATGTTTAATCGTTTACAAATCTCCTCACGAAGCGATTTACTGTATTGCTGACCTATGAGACCTACCTCATGCAAAAAGCTTCGTGTAACATCGCTATTTGATTCATGGTGAACCATTTGGATATGGTTAAGTGCTTCTAAAATCACGTCTTTTGAGGCATGCTCAATACCCACTTTTTTCCCGTTTTCACTCTTGCCATCCTCGGGCTTAATAAAAGCATGATAGACATGATGTAAAGATTTTCCCACCAGTCTACGGATACGTTCACCTGCGTGATCGGGATCGAGAAATAAGATGATGTCATGGGTTTGATCGAGTCTTTTTAGAAGGGATAAACTCTCAGGATCGATGGCACTTCCATTGGTCTCAATGACAAGTGGTTGATCAAATACACGCTTCAATTTAAATGCATCATTTTTTCCCTCAACGACAAAGACAATCGGTCTCATGGTTTTTGATAGAAAAACTTAGGGTCGGTTTTGGTTCCTGAAAGCATGAGACTTTCGATGATTTTGGATTGCACTTTAAGGGGGGATACTTTTCCATTTTCAAGCAGGATAAAAATCTGATCACCAAAGTTTTCACCAGAATCATGATATGTACTGTTTTGTACGGTTCGATACGAGGTAAAATAACGTTTTTCTTCATCCGAGTATGAAGAAACGATCTGTTCAATTTTTTCTCGATTTTCCTCGTTTTGATCCATATACTTCCAAATCTTGCGATTTAAAAAATCATATGAAAGTTTACGTAAAATGGGATCATTGGACCGTGTAAAACTTGCAATCAATCCATTCATGTAAAAATCATCCATCTGGATATAATTTTCTAAATCACTAGGATTTTCGATGACTTTTTTCAAAGGTTCAACATTTGATAAGAAGGGATAATCTTGCAGCAATAAATCCTTGACACGCAAATAGATTTTCTCAAGATTGACTTCATATGCTCGAGCAACGGGATGATAATACACCTGCCAGTACATATGATAACGCGCAATCAAATAGTTTTCGATCGCATGAATCCCTGATAATTTAAAGACGACTTGTCCATCGCGAATATAGAGGACACGAATCAATCGATCCACATCGATATGACCATACGCAGCCCCAGTGAAATAGGCATCTCTTTCAAGGTAGTCGAGTCTATCGACGTCGAGTTGACTTGAAATGAGTTGTTCAATCAATAGGTACTTCTTTTCTTTTCTTAAAATGGATGCGACATCCATAGCAAACGTGAGATCGATACTATCCAATATACTACGCAATTCTTTATCTTCGACAATTAGTCTCGCACCAATCTTTTCATGATCGACACCAAACACATCTTCAAATGCGTGAGAATACGCACCGTGTCCGATGTCATGAAGCAGTGCTGCACATAAGAAGAGCAATTGTTTTCTTTCATCGAGTGCACTTTTTATGTCGGGTACAGTCAAAAATCGGTTGGCTATTTCATAGACACCCAAACTGTGTGAAAAGCGTGAATGTTCAGCTCCATGAAAGACCATCTGTACTCCAGAGAGTTGACGGATCCTTCTTAAGCGTTGAAATAAAAATGAATCGATCAGTCGTTTGATCACTTGATAATCCACATGGATAAACCCATAAAGTGGATCCTTGAATACTTGTTGTTTTGTAAGCTTATTCATAGAACCTCCGAGAGGTGAAAAAGTGCCTTTACTTAGGCACTATTCGTTAATGGTATAGGATTTCACAAGTTCAACTTCATCCCCAGTGGAAAGCATAAAGGCACTGCCATCATCGGTATCTAGATGACAATCCAAACGAAATTCGGGATGAACGCGACATAAGACATTATCCAAAATCCCTGGTTTAATACCAGAAACTTTGATGCTGACTACTTGGCGATCCACGACACCAAATGCTTTTCCTTCTTCAGGAGAAAAATGGATATGGCGATCTGCAATAATCACACCTTCGGAAAGTTCAACTTGTCCCTTAGGACCGACTAATGTCGCAGGACCTGAGCCTTTGACATCGCCTGATGAACGCACGGGTGCAACAAATTTAAAGCGAATGGCATCACTTTTAGAAATTTCAACTTGAGAAGCTTTTCTAACAGGACCTAAAATTCTAACGCCTGCTAAAACTTTACCATCGGGACTGATGACATCGACTTTTTCTTCAGCGGCATATTGTCCTGGTTGACTGAGCTCTTTTAGGACGTGAAGTTCATATCCAGCACCAAATAAGATTTCTAAATGTTCCTTCGTAACGTGCAAATGACGTCCCGAAATACCCACAGGGATTTTTTTCATGATGAATCCTCCTCTATATACGTAGTGATTATAACATTTTCATGGGTTGTTTTCAACGACTTTATGATAGAATAAAGCCAAGAAAGAGGTGTTGCTATGCCAACGATTTTCGCTCGAATTATCCGTCGTGAAATCCCTGCCCATATCGTCTATGAAGATGACTTAGTCATCGCATTTTTGGATATTTCACAAGCGACCAAAGGTCACACGCTTGTCGTATCTAAAGTGGAGTACCAAAACATATTTGAAGTTCCAGAAAAAACTGCGAGCCATCTCTTTGGGGTTGCTACAAGACTAGCAAAAGCGATTCAAAAAGCTTTTGGTGCTTCTGCCCTTAATATTCTATCGAATAATGGCGAACTTGCTGGACAAACCGTATTTCACTTTCATCTTCACTTGATTCCTCGTTATGAACGTCAAGATGATAATCTCTTTAAATTAAAAAATAATCAAGGCAATCTCACAAGCGATGAATATAAAGAAAGAGCCCGTTTGATTAAAGAGGCTCTATCGTAAAACGGACACCACCCGTCACATTTTCTACTTTAAGCATCAAATTGAAGTGGGTGCATGTTTTTTGTGCGATACTCATCCCAAGGCCAAACTGACCGTTTTGGCCTTTTTCATAAGGCTTGAAGACATGGTCGATAAATTTTTCACTAATCGGTTCACCATCGTTAAAGAAGGTGAGCTTTTTATTTTTTAACTGAATGACAATTTTTGTTTTGGCATAACGTAATCCATTATCGATGATATTGGAAAACGCAGTATAGAAGTTTTCTTTGACACCAAAATAAGTCGAATCATCTAAATCGAGGTTAAACTCAATTGAGGTCCGATATTTTTGATTATTGACGATATTGATAATTACATCTTTAATTCTGACATTCTCAAATTCTGCCGAGTCTTTTAAATACTCGAGTTTATTGAGTTCAAGAAGTTGTTTCACTTTTTGATTCAGTGTCTCTGCTTGTTTGACGATGACTTCAGCTTCTTTGACATCAGAGATGCCATCACCAATGGCTTCGGCATAGGACTGTATGACTGCAATTGGTGTTTTAAAGTCATGGGAAATGTTTTGTAGCATTTCTTGTTTGGTTTTATCTGCTGCTTGAATTTCTTGACGCATCTTTTCAATGGCTTTCGCAAGATCCGTGATTTCATCACTACCATCGATTTCAATGGGTTCTTGATAGTTGTTTCTTCTTAAGACTTGGACTTCTCCTTGAAGTCTCTTAATTCGTTCAACGGTGATTCTTGACCACATCAAGATGATGACGTTTCCTAAAAGAACGAGTGCGATAAAACTGACTCTGACTAATAATGAAAATGACGTACCAAAAACCGATAGATAATCTTCCGAGGTAAATACGATGATATAGTTATCATTAGGTCTTCGGTCAATACGGAAGTAGTAATCTTCGCCATCAATTTCCACATGGCGGGTTTGACCTGGCCAGATCGACATCATTTCCACGACATCCAAAGCAGAGTAATGATCATCCAATACACCTAAGTTGCTGCTATGTATCACAATCCCATTGGATGAAATGATATATCCGTTGTATTCAGAAACAGGTGGGTTTGACAAATTTTGTCTTACATCATTAAGATACGCAGAAAGCTGGACTTCATTTTGAGATGCTCTAAAGTCAGCAAACACTCGGTTTAAAGCAATCATAAAAACGAGACTCGTCAAGAGTGTCACGATACTAAAGATTAAGTTTAGCTGAGTGGCTAACTTAATTTCTTTCATAATAAGCGATATCCATATCCATAAATCGTTTCAATTTTTAATTCAGGCATTTTATGTCTAAGTCTTCTGAGTAAGTCATCGACCACGCGATCACTTCCGTAGTAGTTTTCGCCCCAGACATGTTTTAATATATCTTCTCTGGCGAACGCTTGGTTGACATTTTTTAAAAAGAATAACAAGAGTTCAAATTCTTTATTGGTCAGTTCAATCGAGACTTGACCATCTTTGATTTCACGACGTGTGATATTAATTTCATAAGGTCCATAATGCACAATTTCAGATGTCTCTCTCGCTTGATGCCGCTTAAGTACTGCTTTGACACGTAAGATCAGTTCTCTTGGAGAATACGGTTTGGCTAGATAATCATCAGAACCTAATTCTAAACCCATAATCTTGTCTAAATCTTGATCACGTGCTGAAGTAAAGATAACTGCAGCAGGACTATGATGATCTTTAAGCGATTTAATCAAGTCATAGCCACTGATTTCTCCAGTAAGCATGATGTCTAAAATCCATAAATCGACATCATCATCAATGTGTGCCATCGCGCTTTCACCATCATAAAAAACCGTCGTTTCGAATCCTTCACGGATCAAATACTTTCGGATAATTTCAGATAAATCTTTTTCGTCTTCGACGTAATATATTTTCATAATGACCACCTTTATTTAGTAAAATAAGCGTGCGCGAGCACACTTATTATACCATGGAGACTAAAATAAGAGAGAAAAATGAAGCACCTATAGGATAGCAAAAGAGTATGGGATGTCTATGTTTTTTTTGTGTGAAATGATGTTATTTGATGACATCAACCTTCATATAGGGGCGTAAGACTTCAGGAATGGTGATGGTTCCATCTGCATTCTGGTAATTTTCGATAATCGCGATCATGGTTCTACCAACCGCTAACCCTGATCCATTTAAGGTATGAACGTATTCGGTTTTCGCATCTTTGGTACGCTTGAAGCGGATGTTCGCGCGACGTGCTTGATAGTCTTCTGCATTCGAGATGGATCCAATTTCACGGTAGGTTTGTTGGCCAGGCAACCAGACTTCAATATCATAGGTTTTGGCCATACCAAAACCCATATCACCAGTACAGAGGGTGACGACTCGATATGGAAGTCCTAAACGTTTTAAGACTTCTTCAGAATTTAAGAGCATCTTTTCAAGTTCATCATAGGATTCTTCAGGTTTCGCGAACTTAATCAGTTCCACTTTGTTGAACTGATGTTGACGTAAGATACCTCGTGTATCTCTTCCTGCCGATCCCGCCTCAGAACGAAACGCGGTGGTATAAGAGACATACTTGATCGGAAGATCACCTTCAATGATTTCATCTCTAAATAGATTAATCGTTGGCACTTCCGCGGTAGGATTTAAATACCAGCTGTTATCCCCAGCAACGACTTTAAACGCATCATCTTTAAACTTAGGGAACTGTCCGGTCGCATACATGCTTTTCTCATTGACAATATAAGGAGGAATGACCTCAGTATAGCCATGTTCATGGGCATGAAGATCCATCATCCACTGAATTAAAGAGCGTTCAAGACGAGCACCTAGACCCATATCGACAACAAAACGAGCGCCTGTGATTTTTGCCGCACGATCAAAATCTAAAATCCCGAGTTTTTCCGATAATTCAATGTGGTCTTTTACTGGAAAATCAAATTGAGGGATCTCTCCCACGCGTTTGATTTCAAGATTGTCATGATCATCTTTCCCTACGGGAACACTCAAGTTGGGTAAATTGGGGGTGATAGCAAGCAGATATTCAATCTTTTCTTCGACTTGTTTTAACTCATCATCTTTACTCTTGATCTCATCGCCCAAATGAGCAACCTCATTTAACACCGGTGTGACATCGAGTTTTTGACGCTTCATTTCGCCAATCTTCTTGGATGCTTCATTTCGAAGTGCTTTCTTCGCTTCCACATCGATGATGATCGTCTTTCTTTGATTGTATAAATCAACAATCTCATAGAGATAGGAAAAATCACCATTTCTTGTCGATAGACGCTTCATCACATCCTCGATATTTTCAACGACATAACGTAAATCTAACATATATATTTCCTCCTTAAGAATAGAAAAACGCCCTTAAAAACGCTAAGGACGTATCATACGCGGTGCCACCTTAGTTCTAGAGAATCTCTAGCCCTCAAACATCTTTAACGCAGACTTACGGACGGGATTAGCGTCACTAGGAAAGTGGATTTCTATAATGCTTTTTCAAATGCTTGCACCACCCGCATTCTCTCTTGATCAAAGCGTCATATACTTTTCTTTCTTACGTGTTATCTCTATTATAATGGGAAGCTTAATAAAAGTAAAGAGACCTATTTGGCTTTCCGGTTGATGAGGGCTTGAAGATCATCTTTGAGTTCTTCTTTTTGAAGACCAAAATCGAGGATGGCTTCAATATAATCAACTTTATTTCCCACATCATAACGTTTTCCTTGAATATCATAACTGTAGACCTTTTCGGTTGCCATCAATCTTAAAATCGCATCGGTGAGTTGAATCTCATTACCAGCACCTCGTGTCTGGTTCTTTAGGTAATCAAAGATCCCTGGGGTAAGAATGTATCTACCCCCAATCGCTGATCGGGATGGTGCTTCTTCGACTTTAGGTTTTTCAATGACGCCTTTAAGTTCCACAATGGGTCCTTTTTGACCGTCTTTAGGGATACATATACCATACTTAGACGTATTTTTTAGCTCAACTTCCATCGTGCCGAGAACCGTGGAGTTTACCTTTTCATAGACATCAACCAGTTGTTTAATCGCAGGACGATCTTTACCGACATACATATCGTCCCCTAAAAGGACGGCGAAAGGTTCCCCACTCACAAACGCTTCAGCTTGGAGGACGGCATGACCTAAGCCAAGTTGTTCTCTTTGCCGAATGTAATGGATGTTTGCTCCAACACCGATATTTTTGATCAGTCCATACTCGAAATGTTTATTCTTATTTAAAAGAATGGTTTCAAGTTCTAGATTGGTGTCAAAATAATCGATAATCGCATTCTTATTGGAACTCACGATGAGTAAGATATCATTAAGCCCACTTTCGACGGCTTCATTCACGATATATTCAATCGTCGGATGATCAATGATCGGTAAAAGTTCTTTGGGTAATGCTTTGGTGATGGGTAAGAAGCGTGTGCCGTATCCGGCTGCTGGAATCACTGCTTTTCTAATCATGGGTTCCCTCCGTAATCGTGTCCTTGGTTGCTAAGCGATAGGTTATATAAAATCCTACAATAAAGAGAAGACCTGCACTCACCCAAGTTACCCACGATTGATTGAAAACATTGTTTTCTGTGGATGTCTGGAGTTCAAATAAAATATTGAACGGTGAGATGAAAATAATCCCTAAAATCGCAAAATAGAAATGAACTTTATAATGCTGTAAAATCTGATACATGATTTTCCCTACGATGATCATCCCTGTGATCACACCGATGATCAACATCAGGAGTAGGGGTAAAAAGTTGATGACTTCTGTGAAATTGCCCGATAAAAGTGCCGCGCCAAAATCATCGACGAATGAAATTAATAAATGAAAATAACCAAGAGCCATCAAAAGGGTTGCTGCCGAAAGGCCAGGAGTGATTAAGGCAGCTGCCGTAATTAACCCGATCAGAAAGACAACAAGATAATATGTCCAGTCTCCTGAAGTTGCTGTAGACTCTTGAACAAAGAGGAACAAGACCATAAAGATCATTGAGAATGCCATGACAAGATAGTGGTGCCAGACACGTTTTGATTCTTTGATTTCTTTGGTCACACTAGGAATCGCACCTAAGATAAACCCAATAAAAAGAAGGGTGAAGGGAATGGGGAAGTTTTCAAAAAAGACTTTGATAAATAAGAAACCTATCACATAACCTAAAATGACACCCACAATGTATTGCCACACGGACAAAATCGCTTGAATGGGGCGTTTCGTGAAGTTATTGAGAGCTGAAATCAGTTCTGTATATATTTTAAGGATTGTAGCAACCATCGAACCCGATATTCCTGGTAAGATGCTGCCAAGTCCTACGCATGCGCCTTTAAATATTTTGATAAGATGGTTCATAATGGCTCCTTTGACTCTATTTTTAGTATACATGATAATCCTTCATTTTGTATGTCAAAAGGATTTCAAAGACATGATAAACTTCAAAATCACCTAGGTTTATCTTTCCTCTTTATGCTATAATGATATCGGTGATAACATGGCAGAATTTATTGAAATCCTTAAATATATTATCCTTGGGATTATTCAAGGAATCACGGAAATCTTTCCCATTTCCAGCAGTGGGCATTTAACTCTATTCTCTCATTTCTTTAAGATGGATATGACAGAATTTTCCACCTTTTTAATGATTACTAATACCGGATCATTTCTCGCATTGCTCTATTATTTCAAACGCGATGTTGGACAACTTTTCAAAGGTACTTTCTGTTATTTAATCAGAAAAGATGAAACCGGAAAAGAAGATTTTATCTATGTGCTTAAATTGGTAATCGCAGTCATTCCAGTAGGAATTGTCGGAATTCTAATCAAAGACTACCTCCCTAATGATTTATTATCGGTAGGGTTTGCGTTATTGATTACCTCTGGATTACTTTATTATGTCTACCAACAAAGAGATATCCAGTGGAAAAAAGAAATCACTTGGAAAAATGCGTTGGTCGTAGGAGCTTTCCAGATGTTTGCGATCTTCCCGGGGATTTCTAGAAGTGGAATTACTATTTCTGGTGGATTAACCCAAAAGATTGAACTCAAAAAAGTGTTACGCTTCTCGTTTTTGAGTTATTTGGTTATTTCAGTTCCCGTATCTATTTTGGGGCTATATGAAGCATTAACTGCGAGTGAATCCATTCATTATGTGGGTTATAGTCTCGCCTTCATTATGAGTTTCATTTTCAGTTTGATCGCCGTTAAATTCTTATATGAGTATGTCAAAGTGAAAAATTTGATTTATTTCTCTGGGTATTGTTTAGTCGTTGGGTTACTCGCAATCGTTCTTTATTTCATTTAAAAAAGGGCCGAGCCCTTTTTTTAATATCCCATCAGTATTTTTTGATTCAAATCAAGATTTTCATAGGATTCAATCGCGGTGAAGGTAACATCGCGATTCTTTTTTATGTTCTTCATAATTCCCATAAGTAAATCTTCTTTGGCTGCATAGACCAATATCCGTTTACGACCCGTGACTTTTATCGCCAAATCGTATTGATGTTCTACTAAATCTTTATACGTTTCTACATGCTTAGGATTGACGCCTTTATGTCTAACATAGAGTTCTAAACTTTCAACTGGAGGTAATGCTTGATCGCTTTGGAGTAGAAAATGTTTCGCATCACTTGCAAGTTGCTGCCTGAAATCAAAGAAAACCCAATCGGGATGAATGAAGAAATCTTCACGAGCTTCTAAATGGCCAATATCGAATAAAGAATCTGAGAAATCCATACCTCTTAAAAGTTTTTTGACAATGTTTTTGTCATACCCTTGAAATTCCAAATATAAAGCTTTCATCTGATCACCTATGCTTAACGATTCTACTTACACTATACCATGTCAAAATCAGGATGAACAGGGCGTATACGCCCCATTCGTACATAGATGTTTTGAAAGTGATTTTCATTCATTTTCATAAATTTCATCATGAAAACATGTTCGGTTTGAAAAAAACATGAAGGACAAATCATCATCTCGCGTTATAATAAAGATAGTGATCCGTTAAAATTTCATCTTTAAGAGGTGCTCTATGAAACATCATGAAGACCATAAGTCCGTCATGAAACAAGCGATTGAGAAAGCCCGGGAAACCATGAATTTAAATATTGGTGGTCCTTTTGGTGCAGCGATAATTGATCAGAAGGGTGAAGTCATCGCGGTGGCTTCTAATTCGGTTTTAAAAGATCATGACCCCACAGCGCATGCGGAAATGAATGCCATTCGTATGGCAGGAGAAAAACTTGGGACCCACGATTTAACCGGGTGTACCATTATCACCACAGCATTTCCCTGTCCGATGTGTTTAGGGGCGATCGTCTGGGCGAACATTCATCATGTCATCTACGGATGCCGTCCTGAGGATGCGGATGCGATCGGTTTTCGCGATGATGTCATCTATCAACTCCTTAGAGGTGATATGAAACATCAAGATGTGTTATCGTTTGATGAAGAGTTTCGAAAAGACTGTTTATGTCTTTTTAAGGAGTACAAAGAAAAACAAAAGGAAATCTATTAAAAAGCCAACCTGAACAGCCTCTTGTCAAGTAGACACGGTAAATAATATAAAATTAGATAGCCATATGCCTGTATTCTAAAGGTGTATGGCTTTTTAATTTGCGTTGAAT
>QZKD01000022.1 GCA_003605085.1 Acholeplasma sp.
ATCGCCGTTTATCGGAGTATCAAAATAATATCTCTGCTTTAGGTTCATGGGTTCTTGAGATCAAAGAACAACCCTTAGCGATTGACTATATAGCTATTCACGCACCAGAAAAAGACATTGATAATATCAATGCAAGTCTCTGGCAAAATGTTTGGTTCAGTATCAATAACTTTATCGCATCCTTTATTGTTGATTACAACTCATTGTCATCGACATCAACCAATGAAAATCTTGAAGGGTCTATTACTGTTTGGATTGGTAGTGGTCGTGATCAAGCAAACATCATGCGGCGTATGATCGATGAAGAATTTACTTCGACATACAATATAGGGGTCAATCTACAACTCGTATCCATGGATGTCTTACTTCCGTCCACTTTAACTAAAAATGGTCCTGATGTGGCTATTGGTGTAGGTAACTCAACTCCTGTCAATTATGCAATGAGAAATGCAGTCTATGATATATCACAATTTGAAGATTTCCCGCTCATCCAGCAACGATTTCAAGAGAGTGCCTTCGTTCCATATGAATATCTAGATGGTTATTATGGGTTACCAGATACTCAGCAATTTCCTGTCATGTTTTATCGAAAAGATATTTTAGATGAACTTGGTATTGACATTCCTGAAACATGGGAAGAAGTTATCGAAATCATCCCTGAACTTCAACGCGTGAACTTAGATTTCTATCTACCGATAGATATCGTTGAAAACGTGCAAGGGGTCTTAGCACCTAACGTCATGTTTGTCTCACTTCTTTATCAAAATGGTGGAGAACTCTATCAAAATGATGGTAGAGAATCGGGTCTATCTGAACGCGTTGCTCTCGATGCATTTAAACAATGGACCGACTTTTACACCAATTATCGTTTCCAAATTCAGGCGAATTTCGTGAATCGTTTTAGATCAGGCGAAATGCCCATTGGTATTGCTTATTATAGTATGTACAATACACTATCGGTTTTCGCACCAGAAATATCAGGCAATTGGGGATTTACCGCTGTTCCAGGTGTTCTTCAGGAAGATAACACTATTAATCACGTGGTTCCCACCACAGGAACAGCAATTCTCTTAATGAACCAGTCGAACCATAAAGAATTAGCATGGGAGTTTATGAAATGGTGGACCCATGAAGATACTCAAGTTCGCTTTGGAAGAGAGATGGAAGGCATTTTAGGGGCAGCTGCACGATATCCAACTGCCAATATCAATGCGCTTGAAAAACTCCCATGGCCAACGCAAGATTTACTCGTTTTAAAGCAACAGTGGGCACAAACAAGAGGTATTCCTGAAGTTCCTGGAGGTTATTTCACAGGTCGTCATTTAGATAATGCACTTCGGAAAGTCATTAATACTGGTGCAAATCCTAGGGATACACTCTATGAATATGTAGCAATAATAAACAGTGAAATTGAAAGTAAACGTCGAGAATTCGATCTAGATTAAGGAGCATCGTTATGCCATCCATCATCGAAACAATTCAATCTCGGATCAAACGTTATAAGACAAAGAAAAAAGAAGAGCGTGAAAAAAGAAAAGTAGAGCGTAAACGTGATTTTAAACGCAGTCGTGATCTCTACATTTTACTAGCTCCTTATTTCATCTTGTTCTTTATCTTTACCGTCTTACCTGTTGCCATTTCATTGATCTTCAGTTTTACCTATTTCAATATGCTCGAGTTTCCTAAATGGGCAGGATGGGAAAACTACCGCAGACTCTTCTTTGAAGACGATGTCTTTTTGATTGCCATTAAAAATACGATTATGTTTGCAGTGATTACCGGTCCATTAGGTTATTTGGGATCGTTCGTCTTTGCATGGCTTGTCAATGAACTAAAGCCTAAAGTGCGTTCATTTATGACATTGATTATTTATGCACCCTCAATCTCTGGTGGTGCTTATATCATTTGGCGTTTAATCTTTTCAGGAGATATGTATGGATATGCCAATGCATTCCTCATTCGTTTTGGAATTGTTTTAGAACCTATTCAGTGGTTACAAAATCCTGATTATATTCCATTCATTATCATCTTAGTTCAACTATGGCTTTCACTCGGGGTTTCTTTCCTGGCGTTTATCGCAGGGCTCCAAGGTGTTGATCGTACGCTTTATGAAGCAGGAGCTGTGGATGGAATCAAAAACCGTTGGCAAGAACTTTGGTATATCACATTACCTTCGATCAAACCTCAGCTCATGTTTTCAGCTGTCATTCAGATCACGGCGTCACTCGCGATTAGTGAAGTCGCGATGAATATTGCCGGATTCCCCTCTGTGGAATATGCAGGTCATACCATTGTGACGCACTTGATTGACGTGGGGAACTTGAGATTTGAAATGGGTTATGCTTCTGCAATTGCCACTATCCTTTTCGTGATGATGCTTGGAAGTAACTTACTCGTCCAAAAAATGTTGAGAAGGGTAGGGACCTAATATGGCTAAAAAACGTCGTGTTAAGGGCTATCGCCCTCCCAAAAAATCACTATTCTATCGCATTGTAAAGCGGTTGATGAGACTCATTCAACCAGGGAATTCACTCAATCGTTCCCTTGGTGGGGATGTTGTTTTGTTGCTCACTTTACTCATTTTTGGTATGTTTACGGCATATCCAATGGTGTTTATCATTAATAATGCGTTTAAACCACTTTCAGAAATTTTGATTTTCCCACCGAAATTATTCGTGAGAAATCCGACCTTAAATAACTTTAGTGATTTGTTCTTGTTGATGTCTGAATCGTGGATTCCTGTTTCTCGATATGTATTTAACACGGTTCTTATTACGGTCGTTGGTACCGCAGGTCATGTGATTTTTGCTTCTATGGCAGCGTACCCTCTAGCAAAACATCGCTTTCCAGGAGTTAGAGGATTGAATAAAGTTGTCGTCTATTCACTTATGTTCAATGGTGCGGTCACTGCAATTCCAGCCTATGTCATTATGACACAACTTGGACTCATCGACTCATTATGGGCCATTATTTTACCAGCTTTCGCCTTCTCATTAGGGTTATATCTTATGAAAAACTTCATGGAACAAATCCCTACCACGTATATTGAATCAGCCTATATGGATGGAGCATCGGAGTATCAAATCTTTTGGAAGATTGTGATGCCACTTGTCAAGCCAGCTTGGCTTACCTTAATCATTTTGTCTTTTCAAACTTTATGGGGAGCAACCGGTGGCCAATATATCTATGATGAAGCGTTAAAACCACTCAGTTTCGCATTAAATCAAATTGTGGGTGGCGGGATTGCACGTACAGGTGTAGTTGCAGCGGTGTCCTTATTTATGATGACTGTTCCTGTGACAGTATTTATTATTTCACAGAGCAGTATTATCGAAACCATGGCCCATTCGGGCATTAAGGAGTGAGATCATGAAAAAACTGACCCTCTTTCTCCTCGTCTTATGTTTCGCAACAGGAATGCTCTCACTTGATGTGAGTGCACAATCCAATTATCCTTCATATACTTATGATTACTGGAGAACTCCTCTCCCTGGAGTGAATCCTTATCGTGTCAAACAAGTGATTTTAGGAACATCCATTGACATTTCATTACCTGATGATCCTGAAGGAGCAAATACAACTCTTAAGTATGTAGAAGACCTCTTTGTCACCGATAATAATTATTATCTTGTCGATTTTCAATCCCAAAAAATTATCATCACAGATAAATCCTTCCAGGTTGTACAAATCATCAGAGATATTTATGAATATGATCAATCGAATACGCTTATTCAGACCTATCAATTGGTTCGACCACGAGGAATTTATGTCACCGAAGAATATATTTACATCGCAGATGAAAATGATTTAACGAATGGTTATATCTATGTCATTTTACATGATGGTACATTGGTGGCACGCTATGGACGTCCTGATAACCTTACGTATAATGCTACTGTATTTAAACCGAATAAAATCGTAGTTGACAGCGCAGGACGTATGTATATCGTTGTCGTTGGTGCGTTTGACGGTATTGTTGAACTGCAAAGCGATGGTTCATTCTCACGATTTGTGGGAGTTCAACCCGTTCAAGTTGACCCTCTGGATTTATTATGGCGTTCTTTATTATCAAGGGAACAGCTTTCACGCGTTCGACTTTTCTTACCTGTTGAGTATAATGCGATGAGCATTGATAACGAAGGTTTCATCTATGCTACATCGAGTGGAACTTCCACAGCACCGATTCAGCGCATTAATCCCAAAGGGATCGATGTCTTAAGAAAAAATGGGTATATTGATCCCATAGGTGATGTGGTTCGGATGCCAGATCAGGTAAGAAGTGGATTGACCTCAATCACGGTAAATGATTATGGTATGTATAGTGTACTCGATCGATCGAATAAGAAGATATTCACCTATAATGATGAAGGGTATTTGACTTATGTTACCGGATTTGAAGGTGAGTTTGAAGGGAATTTTATCTTTCCTACAGCAATTAAATATGATCAAGAAAATCTAATTGTCGCTGATTCAACAGACTCAAGAACCATCATTACGGTCTTTGAACCCACAGAATTTGGTGCACTCATCAACGAGGCAAGCCAGTTGACATATCAAGGTGAATCCATTGATGCAGCTAATGTTTGGGAAAATATTTTAGAGATGAATTCCAACTATTCATTAGCCTATATCGGTATAGGTCACGCATATTATCGTGAACGTAATTATGAGATGGCTATGGAAGCCTATCAACTCGGTCAGGATCGAGACAACTATTCAAAAGCGTATAAAGAATATCGCAAGATACAATTTGAAGCAAATTTTCCCCTTGTGGGAACAGCAGTGGGTCTATTAATCGCATTATTATTGGTGTATCCCATCATTAAAGATATTACAAAGAAGGAGTAGGTGAGATCATGCGAAGTATTTCTATCAACCGACAAACACTTCGTGACAGTGGAAACGTCATCAAACGTGGTCTTTCGTACTTTTATGCGCACTTTATTAAGTTTCCTTTATACATATTAACCCATCCCATTGATGGATTTTATGAGATGAAGCATGAATCGCGTGGCTTACTTCGAGTCGCAACATTCTATCTATTTCTTCATAGCATTTTGGGTATACTAGAATTTAATTACACAGGATTCTTATTTAATACGTTAAATCCGAATACATTTCGGATGTTTCGCAGTATTGTGGTTGCACTTATGCCCTATTTAATCTTTGTGGTAGCCAACTGGTCCATTACTTCACTTATGGATGGTAAGGGTAAGTTTAAAGAAATTTACATGGTGGTTGGTTATGCTTTCTTTCCATCGGTGATCCTTAGAATTGCAAATCTCTTCTTTAGCAATTATTTCACTTTAGATGAAGCATTTTTCTATTATGGAATCGAAACCGTAGGATTTATTTTAACTATCATCATGATATTTATGGGAATCAGATCCATTCATGAATATTCTGTTTTACGAGCTGTATCCACTGTATTTTTAAGTATTTTGAGCATGCTCGTCATTGTTTTTATCGGCCTATTGGCACTTGGTTTAGCACAACAGATTGCTGTCTTTGTTGAAACGATCATCAAAGAGATCACACTGAGATTATAAAGGAGGACTAAAAAGTGATAAAAAAGATCATAATTATCATCCTCATTTTAGGATCCGTTGGAATCTATTTTTTAGTCAATCAACCGGCTTCACTCGATGTGGATGATCTCTATCAACCCACTCAGATACAAACCATTATGGAATCACCTTTTATTGATTCCACACGGAATGTGACAGGTTCAGATATCATTGCAGAAAACAATTTTTTAAAGTTATTTATGAACGATAATAATACCCATTTTGCTGTGGTGGATAAACGAAATGACTATGTTTGGCAATCCAACTTTTTCACCTCGGATCCAGGAGCGACCAAAACGTATCAAAATTTACAGAAATCTACATTTGCCATTCGCTACCGCGAAACTGACGATACAACACAACTTTTGACCAATTATGAATACTCGATTCAAAACAAGCAATTTGAGATCGATTTAGAATCTGTTGACCAAGGGTTCAGAGTCACGTATACAGTGGCCGATCGTACACCTAAAGGATATTGGTTTCCCACAAAAATCGCTAAAGAACGCTTTTTAGAACTCGTTTATAATCCTTTCATGGCTTACGAGTTTGAGAGTCCCGCGTACTTTACTGAGCTTGATCGCTATTTAAGAAATGCGTATAAACCCATGGAAGATGATCCCAATACATATATCTTGGCTTTAGTCACCGGGGATAATACATCATCCAATCTTGTAGGAACGGATGTGAGCTATCTCTTCGAAATCTTCTATGAAATCGGTCACTATGGCAATAAGAAAGACGACCTAGGTGATTATATAGAAGAGTATCAATTGGAAGATGTTCTCTATGATAATGAAATGTATGGTTACGTCGTTGAGATTAAGGATCCTGAGTTTGTTATTCCGATGGAAGTTAAACTCACCGAAGATTCTTTAGTTGTTGAAATCATCACTGAAGAAATCATGAGTAAAGAACCTTATGATATCGTCTCGATTCAATTATTACCCTACCTAGGTGCCGCAAATGAAACCAAAGATGGCTACATCGTAGTCCCAGAAGGTTCAGGTGGTTTAATTCACTTTAATAATGGAAAAATAAAACAACGTTCCTATTCATCTTATATATATGACAAAGATCACACCCTTATCCCTGCTCAATTAACTTTAGAGGATGAAGGTGCAAATCTACCAATATATGGTTTAAAGCATGATAATAATGCCATGCTTGCCATTATTGAAGGTGGCGCTGAACATGCGTTGATCACTGCAGAAGTATCGAAGAAAAACGATCGTTTCAATAAAGTGATTCCTGAATTTACACTGAAAGACTCAGGACTATATTACTTAACACAAGCAGGTATATCCATCTGGCATGATGAGAGTTACGATTATCATCCTCTGATTCGTTATTACTTTACGGCTGAGGAAAAAGCGGATTATAACGGACTTGCTGAAGTTTACGGTAATTATTTAACAATGAAATATCAACTTGAAACATTATCTAATCAACCCTTATCGCTTTATTTAGATATCTTAGGTTCCTATGATTTTGATGATTATTTCTTATTTTTCCCCTATAAAAATGTCGAAACACTCACTACATATCATCAAGCAAAAGCCATCATCGAATCCCTTAAAGACTCAGGTGTAGAGCATTTTGTTGTCAACTACATGGGCTGGTTTAATCGAGGTATGCATCATGAACGGCCTAACCATATCGATCTTGATCAAGCTTTGGGTTCAAAAAAGGATTTAGCCATGTTTTCTTCGTTTATGCAAGATGAAGGATTCCCACTCTATATGGATGTTGACTTTGTAAAGCTCTATGATAAAAAGGCAACATACAGCAATGCCAATATCGCGAGAATTGTTGGTGGAACCCTCATGGAATATTACCCCTATGATATTACCTCACGCATGCCGATCACTACAAAAGATCCTTATTATTTATTAAAGCTTGCGGCGATTGAAGACAATATTAATGGATTTTTAGATGATTATGATAAGTATTCACTCCAGGGGATAGCTCTGCGGAGTTTGAGCCAGGAACTCTATAGTGATTTTCATCGCAATAGTGATCTTTATCGTTATGAAGCCATCGATTATGTGATGGATTTAATGGCAGTGATCGCTGAAAAAGCGAATACGATGATGATAGATCCCAATCAGTATGTCTTACCCTTTGCGGATCACATTATTGATTTACCGTATCGATCATCGAATTATCTCGTTCTTGATGAAGATATTCCCTTTTATCAACTTGCGATTGCGGGTAAGATTTCTTATGCAATGCCATCAATTAATTTAAATCAGGATCAAATCGATCAGTATTATCTACTCAAAGCGATTGAAACCGGATCGCAATTAAAGTTTACTATTTCATATGAAGATACATCACAGTTGATCAATACGGATTATAATACATATTTCTCAACAGAGTTTGCACTGATTGAAGATAAAATGATTGACATGTATCAAGAATTATTGGATGTCATTGGAAATGATAATTATCTTATATCACATGACATCATTGGACCAGATCTTATCCTGGTGACATATGCCAACGGGCAGTCCATTACCATTGATTATCAAAGTCTTACCTATACCCTCAATTAGGAAGGAGGATACCCATGAAAGCTTTATCGCTAAAACTCAAAAAACCTTTGCGCTATGACCAACAAAAGATTGTATTTGGTCTATTATTTCTTGCGCCTTGGTTAATTGGATTTGTAGGTATTTTCCTCTATTCCATGATAGATTCTGTGATCTATAGTTTATCCAATGTCTACTTTTTAGGGCCGTCGTCTGCTGTGGAAGTTGCTCAATATATTGAGACACAAGGCATCGTGGGATCAACATTTTATAAGCTTGGTATTCTTTTTGAATTTGTTGGATTCGATAATTTTGTCTATGCATGGAATGTGCATAGCGAATATCGACGCGTCCTCATTAGTTCGATGGTGGAATCACTGATTAATCTCCCCGTGATCTTAATTTTTAGTTTATTGATTGCTACAATGCTCAACACGAAATTTAAAGGCAATGTTTTAGCACGTGCTATTTTCTTTCTTCCTGTCATATTAGCCTCTGAAGCGGTGACGATTGCATTATCTCAAGCCGTTGATTTACAAGCATTAATGCAAGGTGATACAGCAGGTATATTTGGTAATTTTGAACTCAATGGATTACTGATTGAATCTGGTTTCCCTAAAGAAATCGTTGATTTTCTCGTTTCCATTGTCAATACCATCTTTGGAATCATTTCGCTAGCTGGGGTTCAGATCTTAATTTTCCTTGCCGGATTACAATCGATTCCTACCCATCTTTATGAAGCAGCCAAAGTTGAAGGGGCAACTCCATATGAGTCCTTTTGGAAAATCACCATTCCCATGGTATCGCCACACGTGATTACTGTGGGCATCTTTACCATCGTGGATTCATTTTTAAAGAGTCCTGTGACTCGGTTAATTATTCAGACCAAAGATAATCAACAATATGGTGTTTCATCGGCAATGGCTTGGATCTATTTCTTAGCCGTGATGCTTTTGCTGGGTATCTTTACTTATCTTGCGAATAAGGGGGCATTCTATTATGATGACGAACGTTAAAGCATCTATCAAGAAATCCCTCGAAAAGATTATGGGAAGTGTACAAAAAACGAAGAAACACATGACCAGTTCTGCGTTTAAATTTACTGTTGCTAACAAGTCGAAACATTGGTCTATTGCCATCTTGCGTGGGTTTATTATCTTTGGACTATGCTTTATTGTCATTTATCCCATCTTGCAGATGATTGTCGCAAGCATCAGTGATCTGCGTGATTTAAACGATCCATTGGTCGTCTGGATTCCAAGATCTGTAAGTTTACAAACAATCAAAATTGCTGCATCAGCCATTGACTACTTTAGTGCCCTTAGAAATACGTTTATTATGTCTTTGGGTGTGATGGTTATCACATTGGTGACAACTTCATTAGCAGGATATGCATTTGCACGACTCAAGTTTAAAGGCATGACGGTTTTATTTATCTTTGTCGTGTTTACCATTGTGGTTCCTCCGCAAACGATTGCTATGCCTATGTTTATGATCTTTAATTATTTCGGATTGACATCGACCTTTTGGCCTCTTTTTATCCTAGCCTTTACGGGTATGGGGATTAAGGCAGGAATTTTCATTTTCATTTTCAATCAAGTATTTAGAAATTTACCGAAAGAATTAGAAGAAGCTGCATTAATTGATGGATGCGGAATCTTTAGAACCTTCTACAATGTCATGCTGCCGAATGCAAAGAGTGCCATTATTACCGTGATGTTATTCTCTTTTGTATGGCAATGGAATGATGTGTTCTATTCTCAATTACTTATTAGTACACAGTATCTTGATTTATTATCGTTAAATATCGCTGAGATTGCACCTAGACTTACCTATATTCTTTACACTCTTGGTATTGATCAAACTGTAGCAGAAGGTATGTCTCGAAATCCATTGGTTGTAGGAACTATCGCCAATACAGCGGCGATATTAATGCTATTCCCTCTTTTGGTTGGATATTTATTTGTTCAACGACTCTTTGTCGAAAGCGTTGAACGCGTTGGGATCGTGGGTTAATGGATCGACTTTTAAGCAAGCATCATTCCAAATTCACCTGGTTGATGGACTGGATTTATGTCTTAGTCATCATCAATCTCTTAAGTATTGCAGGGACTGTAATAGGTCTAGGTGTTTTTGGCTTTTTCCCCTCTTGGATGACCTCGCATCAACTCATTAAACGTCGGTTAAACCAGGAAGATTATCCGCTTACTAAAACGTTTATTCAAACGTATAAATCATCTTTTATTAAATCGAATTTACTCGGTTACATCATGGTCCTTTTAGGAATCATCATTGCCTTGAGTTGGTTTTATTATCTTGATGATTTATCTACAAACTGGCATTGGGTTGGACTGATCGGTGTTGGATTTCTTGGAATCATCTTGATCTTTATGGTAGGAATTGTACCGATCAGTTTTGTCTATTTTCCCAAATTTACCATCGGAGAGCATCTTCGATTTACATTACTCATGACCATGGGAATGCCCATGCTTGCGATCACTATCTTTCTTAACTCTTTGTTCTTTTACGGCGTTGTCATGATTCGGTTTATTACGATTTTCCCCTTTTTATCCTTTACGTTACCTGTACTTATCAATTTGCTTTTCGCTAGAAAAAAATTGCTCAGATTGTTCACGATTTTCAAAGATGAAAACACCTCAATTCGTACCTTGAATTCTTACAGTAACATGGACTCTTTAGATGCATTATTTGAGCATGAAAATGTTTTTGAAACCATATCACATGAAGATTTGAAAGATGCCTATCAAAATCCTGCTAAGATTCAATCCCGCGCATCACTGGTATTAACGAATACAAAAGAAGAGGCATTAGGTGTGATGCTTTCGCATATCGAAGAGAAAGTTGTGATTATTGATTTACTGCTCATAGATCCTCAGTTTCGTAAACGAGGATACGCGAAAAAAATGCTTTCATGGTTGGAAAAACAGGCAGCTTCTGCTGATCTTAAACTGATTCAACTCGGCCATCCTTCGAGTCTAGTTCAAGCCATTCCAACCTCGATGAACCCATCACTTCATTGGTTTCGTCATCAAGGATATCAAGTATTCACGAATGAAAAAGGATATTTTGTCAAAAAGACACTGGGAGGTATCACATCATGAAATGGATAAAATTCATCTTTCTCATCGTAATGATTATGTCACTTGCAGGTTGTGAGGATCCTGTAGAACCCATTGTTACCCCTCCCATCCCCACAGAGCCGGTTCCGACAGAACCTATTCCGACAGAGCCTATCCCAACTGATCCCGTGATAACACCATGGGAGATGTTGGTCAGTGATAGTTCCACATTAAGTACGATTACATCAGACGATTTTTCTCAAAAGACTCTTTATGAACTAGAAATTATGGAAGATCAAGTGACCCAAAAGACGTATCTAGCCTATCGATTGATCTCTTGGTTCACTGATGAGCTTAGTTCTGTGGAAGGTTTTATCATTGAAGGGACTACCACAGAGTATTATGTGCAACATCTTTCATCCATTTATCTTATCGTAGGTGAAAAAAACGAAGAAGAAACCATCTTGTATCCACATGAAGCATTGTTTATTACGCGATTGAGTGATGATCATTTTGAGAAAATGGTCTTATCGCCTAGCAAACTTAGCATACGTCAAATGAATCCTGAAACTGCCATATACTATATCGATTATAGTTCGATAACAGGACGTTATGATCATCACACCTCACTTAGAGCGGTGCAAGGAATCATTAATCGTGATGAACCTCGCTTACTTACCCTTTCATCAGGTAATCCGTATTATAAAAAAAGTGATGAAGCTTGGCTAAGTATTCTTGAAGATGAAGGATATGATCTCATCGAACTCAGTTCATTAGAAGAGGTTATCTATACTTTCAAGGGAAAATTTCAAGGGATTATCACGTTTAAAGATCGTTTTAAAAGCTATAATGGCTGGGTTGCAGGTGAACCCGATTTCGCTTCTATGATGGCATCTCTTACTGACTATGCCCCTGTTCCTTTTGGTACACAGCAGTTAATCTCTGAACTTACAGGTTTGCCTATAGTTGATAGTTTTGTGGTCAACGGGCATACGGTTTCGGGCAATATCTCTGATTATCTAGATAGTGAAGGTGTCATTTCTGCTTACGATAGTTATGCACTTGTCTTTAATAAATTTCGACAAGCATTTAATCGTAGTGCATATATGTCACTCACTTCTGAGGTCTCTGATTATGCCGTGAGTGAAAAGATGATGTTCTTTGATCTCAAAGCGACACAAAGTGAACGAGATAATCTCTTAAGTCGTCAGATCAATGCCTATTTCGATCAAAATAATCTCTACTTTCAAGTTTACGGTTGGGTCGATCATGAAAGTTCCGCACTTGATTTTATCTCTTCTTATGGTGGACTCATCGATGTCGTCGGCAGTGGGAATTTAAGTTTACTTAGTCGACTCCCCATAGACCAAGAAACTTTTACCCAAAAAGCAGTCGATTCTGCAACGTATAACCCTGAAAAGAAGTATGTCACCTTCTTCGCCTCCGAATCCGATACCATTAAAGTGGGTGTAGCATTCCAACACGGTGCATGGTTTGATCCCTATCGTGGAATGGTGAAGATCAATTGGGGTCTCATCAGTGATATGAGTGTCGAATTCCCCTTTGCGTATCGCTATTTCATCGATACAGCTACTGAAAATGATTATTTTTATTCAGGTGGAGGATCCGCTATCGGCTTTGTTGATATCGATTCACAGATGAACTATCTATCGCGTGATGCGATTGCAGATGCCAATAAGTATTACATGGAGATTGCGGACCAACAATTGATTGACATGTATAACGATAAATATATATCCACAGATTTATTTGAAAAAAGTGTGTTGGGATCGTATCTTAATCGATCAGACGTCTTAGGGGCATTTGCAAGAATACATGACGGGAATACATCGATTCGTGTCGAATCGTGGAGTTCCATACCGGTCTATAATCGTTGGACAAATTTCTATCCTAGACGATCGTCATCAGGTGATGTAGCTTATTTGGCTATGGATAAAATGTCTGATTATCGCTATGAACAAGATTTAAGTTCGGATTATTGGTTTATTCAATCCACACTTGCCAATACTTTGGATGCGATTCACTACGATCTATTCGTTCAAGAAAATGGGGATCGATATCGTGTGACATTTGAGGATGGATCGATTCATCTTAAGACTATCATAAACGGAGTTGAAACAGTTTTGTCATCAAAAGTATACAATACCGCGACACGAAACATCAAACTTTCGATTGATCACTCCACACCGCTCGATCAATACACACGAATTAAGCTTTACGTCAATGATCTGAAGATATTTGAATATTTCGATGCTGAAAATCATTTCACAGAAGGTGGTTACGCCATAGAAACCGAAGGTATAACGACCGATGTAGTGACCAATCTCCAAGGAACTCGCTTTTCCATGGCTGAACAGATTTTCAATAGTATCGTCAATGATAACAATCATTTTATATTGGCCTACTATGGATTTGTAGGTACCGAAGAATATACACTTGCACAGTATCGTACAGAGCCCGGAATCGGTGGTGTCATCTCTTTATCACCCACGGACTTCTATAAGATAAAACTTTTACTTGATCTTCATTATCCTGGTGAATATGAAATTGTTAACGCTAGAGAATTCATGGAGTTTGCTGTCACGTATCAACAATACTACGGGACATTACGCTAAAGGAGGAACGACTATGTTCGACAAAATTAAAGGAAGACTCATCGTATCATGTCAAGCCTTAGAGGATGAACCACTCCATCATCCCATGATCATGGCGAAGATGGCGCTCGCAGCTAAGATGGGTGGTGCAGTAGCCATTCGCTCAAACAGTGCAGAAGACATCATCGCGATCAAAAAAGAAGTGGACCTGCCCGTCATCGGGCTTTATAAGAAAAACTATCACGATAGCGATGTATTTATTACACCTACAAAACGTGAAGTTTTAGCACTCATCAATTCAGGCTGTGATATGATCGCCATCGATGCGACACATCGCAAACGGCCGAATGGGGAAACATTGCATACTTTAGTCGAATTCATTCATGAACATAAAAAGCTAGCTATGGCAGATATTTCAACCATCGATGAAGCACTTGCTGCTGAAACATTAGGCTTTGATTGTGTCTCTACTACACTATCTGGATATACACCTTACTCACCACAGCAAGAAGATCCTGATTATGTACTCATTGGTGAATGTGTAAAAAAACTGTCCATACCTGTGATTGCTGAGGGAAGAATATCGGATGCTGAGCAATTAAAAAAAGTACTAGAACTAAACCCATTTTCGGTCGTAATCGGTTCAGCGATTACGCGTCCGCAACTCATTACTGAACGTTTTGTTAAGGTGATTGAAGAAAACCATGCCCACATATCCACTCTTTGATTCTAAGTATGTCACCATGCTAGGATTGCCCTTTATAGAAGAAAATCATTATCAGCGTTTTCCCAAAACGATGTCTAAAGAGATTTATCATGAAAATCCTCAGCTCGAATGGTTAGGATACCATTTATCAGGTGGCATTCTCTTCTTTGAAACGAATGCAGATCACCTACATTTTGCTATTGATTATGCGAATGAACCTCTGATGAACCATATGGCACCTTCGGGTGAATCTGGTTTCGATATCTATATACAGCATGAAGGAAAGTGGATGTTTTTTGATGTCATCCGTCCATTTCCGCGACAAAAATCCATCGACATCACCATAAAGTTACCTGCAATGAAGATCAAGCAAGTGATGATGTATACCCCCCTTTATGCACGTATCACTCAAGCGAGTATACAGATAGATGATCATCACATGATCCATCCATTCAATCCAGGTTATCAAAAAAAGATTTTTTTCTATGGTACATCGATTACGCAAGGCGCGTGTGCATCACGTCCAGGGCTAAGTTATACCAATCAAATATCCCGTATGCTAGGCATTGAAGTCATTAACATGGGATTTTCTGGAAACGGATTAGGAGAGCCTTCGATCGCTTTAATCACACATCAGTGCCCACATCTCGATATGGTTATTATCGATTATGATGCCAATGCTGGAGCCGTAGGAAAAATCGAATCTACGCTCATCCCATGGATAGAGATTGTGCGTCAATATCATCCAAACATTCCCATCCTCATCCTTTCTAGAATTCCATTTAATCGTGAGTATTTTGAGCCTAAAGATCAGGAAATGAGAATGAAGAATAAGATATATCAACAACATATTGCTTCAACCATGTCCAATGTCTATTTCATTGATGGTGAATTACTCATAACAAAAAATGAAACCGAGGTCACCGTGGATGGAGTCCATCTCAATGATCATGGTATGAGCTTGTTTGCTACACGTTTAGCGCCTTACATCGCAGCGCATCTTAAGCGATGATATAATAGAGTTAAAGGTAGGAGATTTATGAAAAAATTTGCTATATTCATCCTGTTTACGTGTCTATTTGTAGGTTCATTTTCTGTTTTTGCCTATGAATCTGTCTCTAGTACAACACAAACAGCCACCTCATATCTAGAAGTACGTCCAGGGTCTAATAAAACCAATTCAACCTTGACACTTTCACAATTAAATAACTATTTTTTGACAGTTAAAGGAATTGTATCCACAGCAAAACAAAAAATGTATGATATCGATGGTGATGCACTGGATCTAAGAGTTGCTGCTGTTGAAACCGCGTTAAGCGGTGTGACTACTGCTACCTTTAATGGTAATTTTGAATATTATTATGGCTTATATGAAGAGCTATTTTCCATTTATGCTGGAACCATTGAATCTAGAGTCGTCGATGGACGAGGCATGTGGCATCGCCCTTATGAAAGAAATTTAGACGAAGTTATTACCACCCTTCAAGAAATGAAAAACATGGGGATCAATATGCTCTTTGTGGAAACTTTTTGGTTAGGACGTCTCATCTATGATTCCAATGTTCCCGGTACTTTCCAACACGGATTTACCATGGGAGATGGCTATGGATCTTATGGGACCAATTTATTGCTCGCTTTCGTTGAAGAAGGTAAAAAGCTGGATATTGAAGTACATGCCTGGGTCGAAAACTTTTTCGTGGGTTATGGAACTTCTTACTTGGATTCCCCTATTTTAAATGCCAATCCATCATGGGCATCCGTGAATTTCGATTACTCAATTCCCCAACGCTCCGAGGTGAATTACTTATTTATGGATCCGGCCAACCCAGCAACACGACGTTATCTAAAAGACATCTATGCAGAAATCGTTGCTACGATGGATGTAGGATCGATCCATCTCGATTATATTCGTTATCCAGTCGCCAAAAACACGACGTCCACCAATCCCACATCAAACCTAGACACAGGATATAGTGATTTTGCTGAAGCAGAATTTAAGAATCTTTATGGGTATACCGGAGATGTAAGAACCCTGGTGACCACCAACTATACCGCTGCCACACACTGGAAAGAATATAAAAAGAATATCATTAGTGATTTTGTTCATGGAGTCTATTACACCATTAAAAATATTAATCCTGATATTGGTTTATCCACAGCGATTTTTGGCAACGTGGAATCTGCCATCAACGAAAAAATGCAGGATTGGGGTTCATGGGCTCAAGAAGGACTCATCGAAATCATTACACCTATGTCTTATTATCAGAGTTCCACGACCGTTGGAAGTGAAACTCTTCGTTTAACAAATTTAGTGGGTCTACAAGCCTTTAGTTATGCAGGTTTAGCTCCGACATATATGGGTTATAATGAGCATTTGAATACCACTCAAATTCAAGCATCACTCTATAATCAAGCGCAAGGCACTGTCTTTTTCGCCTCTCAATTCTATATGTTTAGTAAAAACGATTATGCAATCAATCAAAAAGATTACGCACTTGAAGTTCAACAGGTACTTACAGATGGGGTCTATCGCAATGAAGCGATTCGCCCACATGAAAATCCAGAACTTGTCGTGGATACAATCTTAAACTATACGCAAGATAAGATGGCTCGTATCTATGTTCCAAGAGGTGGTTTGACACAGGTAAATGCGGATCAAATCAATCTTATCTTTGAACAAATTAAAGCGATGCCGATAACAAATCAAAACGAACTCAATCTAGTCATTACTGAACTTGAAGCGTTCTCACCATCTGCCTATGCTTCGGGTGCAACTCGTGATCGTATTTTGGAAGATCGCAATTATTTGATTCGCGTTCTCGATTTACAAGAACAACGCTTAACACTCGATCAGACACTCGATATTTCAACCAATCCAGATCCCGATACACTTGATGAAGCAATAACGCTTCAAGCACCTCAAAATCTACGGATTGAAAATGGGTCAATCACGTGGGATGCTGTCGATCATGCGATTCGTTATGAATTGATTGCTACAGAAAATGGAATTGATGAAGTTATTTCAGTCAATGGCACGAGCTATTCATTGATTGACATCATGCCTGGAGATTACCAATTCAAAGTGAGAGCGATTGGTGATGGATTCTTTTATGAAAGTTCAGTGGACTCTTCACCGATGGATTATGAGGTGATTTCGATCCAATTAGCGACACCCACCAATCTAAGAGTTGAAAATGGAGTTGTCGAGTTTGATCCTGTATACGGTGCGATCAGTTACCGGTTGGTTGTCAATTATAGTGATTTTTCGTTGACCACGACTTCATTTGATCTAGCCCCTTACAATTTAGCCCCAGGAACTTATCAGATTACAGTACAAGCTATAGGAAATGGGAACGCAATCTTAGATTCAACGATATCTGAAGCATACTATTATGTTATTTCTCGAACATTAACACCTGAAGAAACCCTGATTCATGAGATGGTTCGGGTGGAATTAAAAGAGTTTATCTTCTCGTTTTTAAAAAGAAATGGTGAATAATTTATGAACCTAAATAAAGTTGCCACATCACGTATGGGGATGTGGCATCGTCCTTTTGAACACGATATCAATGAGGTTCAACAGACCTTAAAAGAACTACATGATTTAGGAATCACCGATCTTTTTGTCGAGACGTATTTTAATGGTCAATTGATTATGGATAGTCCTCATGCATTATTATCCAAGCATGCTTTCGTGGGCACATATGCAGCGTATGGAAGCAATCTACTCGATGCATTTGTTCAAGAAGGCAAACGATATGGTATCCATATTCATGCATGGGTTGAAAACTTTTTTGTCGGTCGTTTTGAGAATGTAGAGGATAGTATGTGGTATCACCATTATCCTGAATGGATTTTAAAAAATCGAGATGGAACATGGTTACAAAAAAACGAAGTGAATTATCTCTTTTTAGATCCAGCTAATCCTAAAGTAACTCAGTATACATATCATCTGTATCAAGACATATTGAGTGTCAATGGGCTTGAATCGTTACATCTAGATTATATCAGGTACCCATTGATGTATAATATTACACCCCCTATGATTGGTGATGACGTGGGTTATACTGACTATGGTCTTAATGAATTTGCCAAATGCTATTCAATTCAAGGCTCACTCATCGATCAAATTGCTAAACCAGAAATCTACCAAAAGTGGTGCCAATTTAGAATAGGCATCATTGATGATTTTGTTGAAAAGATTTTTGCGCTTTCGCAAACAAAGCAGATTGGATTATCTGCAGCCGTGTTTGGTAATCCTGATCATGCGATGAAGCACAAGATGCAAGACTGGAATACCTGGCTTCAAAAAGGGTGGCTTTATCTAATTTTACCCATGGCCTATTATAAGGATCAAATACGCGTCTATGATGAAGTTTATCAGATGAAACAACGAATTCCCCATGGAGTTTTGCTCATGGCAGGAATTGCTCCCTTCATGATGCATTTATCGGATGTTGAACATAAAGCTCAAGTACGTGCATCTTTACAAGCTGGTGCAGATGGGGTTGCCATGTTCGCTAGCCAGCACTATTTAAGTCATCATCAGATGGAAAAAAACATTGATTATAAAGCGATTCATCAAATGTTTAAAGATATGTATCAGGAGGACAACACACATGAAACCCTGGATTAAAGAGCGCTATACGATTGGAAAAACCTTTTCTTATCGCATAGAAAGAGTGATCATAAAAGAACATATGGTGATTGCTGATGAAGAGGTCAAACTTTCACTCTTTTGCAATCCTTCTTTTCACGACAATTTTACGATTCATATTTTCTCATCGGGCGATATACACCTTAACTATGGCAATGAGCGAAGTCTTAATTATGCGTTTTTTGCTCTCGATGAAGAAAAAGATCATTTAGAGGTTGGTCTACTCGAAGGGGGACCCGATTTTAAGATTCGTGGGATTATCGAAGGCTTTTATGGCACACCTTGGTCACATAGTGATCGACTGGATGTCATTCGCTTTATTGATGATTATCGCATGAATGCCTACTTTTACGCACCTAAAGATGATCCCTATCATCGGTTTTTGTGGCGAGAAAGTTATCCTGAAGAAGACTTAAGTCGTCTCGTTGAACTGATTGATGAAGCCAATCAAAAGCACATTGACTTTTATTTCTGTATCAGTCCAGGTCAAGATTTTATCTATACCAAAGATGAAGAGTTTGAAGAACTATTTAAGAAGATAAATCAAGTCATGAGTTATGGTGTCAAACACTTTAGTTTACTGATGGATGATATTGATTATGATCTAAAAGGTGAATCGAAAGATCGTTTTCAGCGTCCGGGTGTCGCGCATGCCTATATTTCTAATCGATTAAATCGTTATTTAGCCTCTAAGCTTGACTCCTATGCATTCGTGATGTGCCCAACAGAGTACTGGCAAAATTGGGATACCGAGTACCGCAAAGACTTAAGAGAAGGCTTAGATACAGAAATTATGGTCTTTTGGACGGGGTACAATACAGTTGCTGAATATATTCCTAATTTTGATGGAAACCGCGCCAAGGAAATCTTTAACCATCCACTGATTTTATGGGATAATTATCCGGTGAATGATATGGCAACCGATCATCTATTTATGGGTCCTTTGGTTAACCGTGGTAACAAGTTAAGTGAATCTCATGTAGGTATGCTTTCCAATCCGATGATTCCATGGCATTTATCCAAATTACCCGTGATTACGATGGCAGATTATATGTGGGATTCACACACATATCAACCCGAAGAATCGTATCGTGAAGCAGTGAAAGATTTAGGACGAAATGATATATCTTTTGAGCAAGCATTAAAAATATTTGCCGATGAAAATCGCCCTTCCCTTATTCATTATCAACCGAATATAACCCTCGAGAAATGGATTCAAAACAAAGATTTTCATACCTTAGATGAATACTTCAAACGTGTGCATGATGCGTGTCAAATACTGAAAACAAGTGATATTTATCCAGAATTTACCGAGCAAGCTCTCCCATGGATTGAACGATTTGAGAGAGATTTTCAAGCATGGGTAAAAATAAAAAAAGGTCAAGCTACGCCGGCAGATTTTGAATATATTGAAAATGATCCTCACGTCATGGGGTATCAAGTACTCGCGAAGATTGCGAAAAAAATGAATCTTTATCATGGTAAAATATATAAAAAGGAACGACCTAATTTTTGGGATAATCCCAAGGTGAAACGATGAAACATTACGATATCATCATCGCGGGTGGAAGTATCGGAGGGGTTTTAGCCGCATACTCAGCCTGTAAAATGAACAAGCGTGTCCTGCTTGTCGAAGAGACGAAGTGGATAGGGGGACAGTTTACCTCACAAGCAGTACCTCCCGATGAGCATCCTTTTATCGAATCTTTTGGGTGCACAAAATCCTACCGAGATTTCCGCAATGATGTAAGACGCTTTATGAGAGAAGAATTTCCAGCCAAACCGGAAATTAAGGATGTCAAATATTGGAATCCTGGTCACGCCTCCGTAAGTCGTTTATCGGCACCACCTAAAGTGTACCTTCATCTTTTCGAAAAGATGCTTTTACCGCTGATTACAAGTGAACGCTTAACTTTATTAACTGAACATCGTGTGGTCGATGCACAGGTGGAAAATGATCTAGTGAGCTATGTCACTATTGAAGACAAAAAGACAAAGGTACGTTTTCAGGCAAATGCCTTCTATGTATTAGATGCTACAGACACAGGAGAACTTTTACCTTTAACGCATACCGAATATGTGTATGGTGCAGAAGGTTATGAAGCGACAAAAGAACCTCATACTTTACCGAATCCTGATCCTAATGATATGCAACCTATCACGTGGGTTCTTGCGATGGATTATCAAGAAAAAGAAGACCATCGAATCCCTAAACCAGCACTTTATGATTTTTATAAAGCAAAGATTTGGCCATGTGATACAACCTCAGTTTTAAGTTGGTATGGTCCTGATTCATCCACTGGAAAAACCAAAGAATTTGGAATGTTTGATGGAAGAGGAAAAGGGCTATTTCCCCTGTGGAGCTACCGCAGAATCATCGATCCAAAAGACTTTGAGACTGGCTTTTTCAAAGGCGATGTCACGTTGCTCAACTGGCCGCAAAACGATTATATTTTTGGCAACATCTTTGAATCAGATGATGATGAGTCCCATAAAGAACATGCTAAAGAATTAACGTTATCATTTTTTTACTGGCTTCAACACGAAGCGCCAAGAGAAGATGGCAAAAAAGGATATCCAGGGTTAAGGCTTCGAGGTGATGTTCTTGGAACAGAAGATGGGCTTGCGATGGCACCTTATATTCGAGAATCCAGAAGAATTGTTGCAGAAAAACGCATAACAGAGCATCGTATGAACGCTGAACTGATCAATCATTTGCCCATAGAAGAAGATAGTGTTGGCGTAGGATCGTATCATATTGATTTGCATATGACGACAGTCAATCATCGTTTTTTCTTTTTCAAAACATGGCCTTTTGAAATTCCACTTTCAGCGATGATTCCTATACGAATGAAAAATCTACTTCCAGCCTGTAAAAATATCGGGACAACCCAATTGACCAATGGCTGCTTTAGACTTCATCCTGTGGAATGGAATATTGGTGAGGTCGCAGGCTTGCTTGCGTCGTGTGCCATCGACTGGAATATGACACCTAAAGAAATTTTATATGATCATAATGCATTGACTCGTTTCCAAAAAGTGCTTGATGATCATGGTATTGAACGGCACTGGCCTAAAGACCAGGTGCATGTGATTTAGGAGGGTAATGATGGAAAAAACTTTGCATCTAATTTTTCAAACCCATTGGGATCGCGAGTGGTATTTTCCTTACGAACAGTATCGATATCGTTTGATGCATGTGATTGAACGTGCGATGTGTGCTTTAGAAAATCATGAGATTGAATCTTTTATTCTCGATGGTCAAACCCTACCTCTTGAAGATTATTTAGAGGTGGCTGAACAAAAAGATAAAACACGTATTTTGTCTTTGATTGACAAAGGACAGATGATTATTGGTCCTTGGTATATCGCGATGGATGAGTTTCTTGTCCATGGGGAAAGTATCATCAGAAATCTTGAAATTGGGCGAAAAATTGCCGAGAAATATGGCAAAAATCAAGCGATTGGGTACTTACCAGATACGTTTGGTCATATTGGTCAAATGCCCCAAATCTTAAAAGGATTTGATATTGATAACGCCATCATGTGGCGCGGAATCCATCTTAAGGATAGTGAATTTATTTGGCGCGGAACCGATCATGAAGAACTTTTTACATTGTTTTTAGTCGATGGTTATTATCATCCTGAACTCAATCAAAACGACCGAATCCCAGCTATCAAACATTATTTGGATAAAATTTCTCCCTATGCTAGAACACCGCATAGAATCATGACTGCGGGTGGCGATCACTTGATGCCAATCAATCAATCCCTTGAGCAAAAAATCCATGAGTTAAGCGCTATAGATCCTCTATTAAACATCCAAGTATCGAGTTACGAATCTTATCTCAAAGAGATACAATCTTCGTTAAAAGATCAATCACTTTTACAGATTACAGGTGAATTAAGAGATAACTCAAACGCCTATATTCTTCCGAATGTGTTATCCACAAGAAGTTATTTAAAAGTGCTTAATCAAACGCTTGAAGACCATGTTATCGGCTTTATAGAGCCTTTGATGGCATTGACCCATCTTCATCAAGAAGGTGTTCCTTATCAGTATCTCGAACATCTTTGGAAGACGATTTTGCAAAATCAACCTCATGATTCTATCTGTGGTTGCAGTGTGGATGAAGTCCATAGGGAAAATGAGATGCGAGCTGAAAAAGCGATGCAAATGATACATTCTTTAACAGAAGGTTTGCTTCATAAGAAAGCATTATATCCGCTTGAACATTATGAAAAAATTATCAAAAATGATGAAGATGATGATATGCGATTCAGTATATTTAATCCCCATCCGTATGTTTTTCGTGGTGTTGTTGAAGGAAGTTTATGGCTCAAAAACAATCAAATAACCGATGTAGAAGCCACCGATGAAAATGGCCATATATATCAAGTTTCGATTGAAAAAGTCGATGAAGCACGTCGCTTCAGATCACCTTTAGAGTATCCTCCATTTTTTAGACCCGGTTATCGTTATCATGTCAAATTGATGATCGATGATCTTAAACCTCTGTCACTTTCCATGTTGACTCTAACTCCTAAAGAACCTGTAGTGTCAAATGATCATGAGGGATCTCATGCTGTCGAAAATGATTATCTCAAGGTCACCTTGAACGAAGAAGGAACGCTTGATATTTTTGATAAAATTCAAAATAAAATGTATAATCACTGGCATGCCTTCTATGCGTCGATGGACGCAGGGGATAGTTATAATTATGCAAAACCAGACCAAGATACTTACTCATATCCACGCTTAGTGGGTCAAACCGTACATAAAAAGACAAACCTCTTTGAAACACTGAACTATCAGTTGGAATTAGAACAACCTGAAGCGATGGATGTATCTAGAAAATATGCGACAAGTGCGAAAATTACTTCAAAGATTGATGTGCAACTCACACTTTTAAAACATGAGCGTATCGTGCGTGTCAAAACACATATTGATCAAAAAGCAAAAGATCAACGCCTTCGTCTCAAGTTCCCTCTTGGTGTACTTTTAGATACACATCTTACAGATAGTGCCTTTGAACTTGTGGAAAGAGTATCCAATCGAAAAGAGTTATATAAAGCGGAAAGATTAAAAGAAGTTCCTGTCGTTGTTGACCCTTCATTATCCATGCTCTATGGAACAAAAAATAATCAGGGAATCGCCTTTTATCATCGTGGACTTCATGAGACACAAATGGTGTCAAAAGAGGATAAAACGATTGCTGAGATCACACTAAACCGAAGTGTGGGTTACTTATCTCGAGATGACTTCGGCACACGTGGAGGAGCAGCAGGACCTAATCTTCCCACCCCAGAGGCACAAGCGAATAGAAAATTATCATTTGAGTATGCATTTGGTCCTGTCGATGATGCAAAACAAGCGATCGTCTGTTATAAAGAGGCTATGGAGTTTAGAAATCCACCTCGAATCTTAAGTGCCTATGGTATGATTCAACATCCGCTCATCAAGAAAGATAAAGACGACATCATTATGTCATCCTTGAGATTGATCGATCAAGACACTGTAGAAATCAGATTATGGAATCCATTGGATCAAGAAAGATCAACCATACTTTCTTCAGATTTACCCATACTCAAAATAGAAGAAAGAACCTTGGATCAACGATGGATTCAAGATGTGCATTTTCCACTACAATTTAAACCACATCAAATCAAAACGCTTCATATAAAGTATAAAAACCGCTGATGGCAGGCGGTTTTTATACTTTATAGGAGAAAAATCAGAGATCTTTCGCAGATTGATGATCAAGATAAATATGCACATTGGGATGTTTTTGCAAGATTGAAGCGGGAATTATGGGGTCAATAGGACCACGAATCATCGCTTTGACAGCAGAAGCTTTTTTTTCTCCTGTCGCGATCAAGACAATTTCCTTGGCTTTCATGATGGAATCAATGCCCATAGTAATCGCATGTGTAGGGACGGAATCAAGATGATCGAAAAAACGTGCATTGTCTTTTCTCGTGCGTGAATCAAGTTTCACCACGTGTGTGAGACAATCAAAAGGAGTTCCTGGTTCATTGAATCCAATATGCCCATTGGTTCCGATGCCTAAGAGTTGTAAGTCGATCGCATGTGCAGACAAAAGTTTGTCATAACGTTTAATTTCATCCTCGATAATTTCTTTATTTCCACAAGGAATGTAGGTGTTATTTAAGTCGATATTAAGATGATGAAACAATACATTACGCATAAAAGTCTGGTAACTTTGAGGATGATCACTTGGTATGCCAACATATTCGTCAAGGTTAAATGCTGTGACTTGTTCAAAAGTAACGTGATGGTTTTGAAAGCTTTTAATTAATTCTTTGTAGACACCAAGAGGAGAAGATCCAGTGGCTAATCCCAACACCGCTTTTGGGTGATCTTGGACGAGATCAATGATTCGTCTTGCGGCTTCTTTATAAAGTTGTTCCTCGTGATCAAAAATGTGAATATTCATGAAAAGTCCTCGTTTTTACATCATCTTGTGTATACAAGTAAATTATACAACCTTTTAGATATATAGACAAGTGCTTTTTATGAAAAAATCATGCATTTCATGAAAAAAATGATAAAAATCTAAAAATTTAACTTGTAGTTATTCATTATCTCGGCTATAATATAGACAAGTTGTTGATAAAGAATGGAGAAGTTGTATGGGTAAAACACCGGTTTATCAAGTCATTGAAAATGATATCAAAGAAAAGATTAAAAAAGGTGAACTCAATCACGGAGATATGATTCATAGTGAAAATGAACTCAAAGATATGTACTCTGTATCACGTATGACCGTACGTCAAGCTTTAAATAACCTTGTAAATGAAGGATATCTGTACAGACATAAAGGTAAAGGCACATTCGTCAATAACATCAAGATAGAAAAGAAGATGCAAGGACTCATTGGATTTACTGAAGAAATGCGTCGTATGAATAAAAAGGTACGCAGTAGAATTTTAACCTTTGAGCAAATCAGTGCTGATGATGAAGTAGCTAGCAAACTCTTCTTAGAAACGGGTGAAGAGGTCTATTTCATTGAACGTATCCGTTATGGTGATGATATTCCTGTTTTATTCGAACGTCTCTATATTCCTAAACGGATCTTTAAAGACATGAATCAGAAAATCATGGAATCATCATTTTATGAATATATTGAAAACACGCTTAATATTAAAATTTCGCATTGTGTCCAAACACTCGAAGCGAAGGCTGCGAATCCACGTGTCGCTGAAATGCTTGAAATTCAAAAAGCTTCCCCAGTGTTATATATGACACGCAATACATTTTTAGACCGTGGTTTTCCTTTTGAATATGTTAAAGCATATTATCGAGCTGATCAGTACCGTTTTATCCAACATTCTGTAAGATAAAAAAACAAGCAGTGACTCCTCGTCATTGCTTGTTTTATCTATTTTCACGTATGAATTTAAGTTTTTGAGAAAAATGCAAATCGTCATAACCACCATGTCCAAAGCCGTGATAAATGAACATGGCTTTTTTTGTTTGTAGTTTTTGATACAATGCTTCACATGTTTTCGAGGGACAAACGGTATCTAATGTTCCTGTCGATAGGAGCACGGGAACTTTGATCATTGATGCAAAGGATAACTGATCAATTTCTGAATATAACCAAGATTCGATGGGTGAATATGACTTAAAAGCCTTAAATCCCCCATCAGATTCATGTATAAGCACAGAAATATCGGTATTGCTTGGCATATCGGATAAAATCAGATCGACTTTGGGATGCATCGCACCGACGAAAAGGGCTAGCGCACCTCCTTGGGATCCTCCACTTGCAATGATGTGGTTTTTAGGTTCAATCATCTGGCAGATATCGATTAGCCGGTAACTATCCATATAGATTAATGCATAGTAATAGTCGTCAAATTGAGGGTAACCCGTTAAGTATAACCCATCGGGATGAGCGGGAAGATGATTTTTTGTGCGTCCTCCTTGACCTCGAACATCCATGCCAATGACATCATAACCTTGTGCGAGCCAATCTTTGACAAAGGATAAGTAACCTTCTGTATTGGTATGAGCACCAAGTCCGTGAAAAAGAACTAACCATGTCTGTTTGGATGGTTGTGTACTTCTCCAAAAAGTCCCATGAATGGTTTGATGTTTTATAGATAGAAATGAAAAACCCTGTCCAGATAAAGGTTGATGATCTGTGTAGTTTAAATCGAATGGAATATAAGAGTGTTGATTAAGTAATTCTTTGATCAATTGCATGGTATCACCATACACAGTCTACCTAAAATCAACCAAAAAGACAATTCTAAGTATACTTTTATCTTGAAAAAATTTCATAAATAAGGTATAAATAGAGTATGGATGTATAGACATCTTAGAAGGTGGACAGATGGCAACGATAGACTACCAAGAGATGATGAATGCACTAGGATATACACACGTGCAGAAAAAACATAAAGAAATCTATGACGTATGGGCAAATGAACCCATCGTTTGGTATTTTCCTTTAGAAGACCTTGCGTTTATCATTGAAACTTTGTCTTTAGAAAACCCTGAAAAAGATGCTGTAATCCATGCCCATCACGTGATTAACCATGATCCAAAGCTTTTTGAAATCATGTCATTTATCCAAAACATTACCATGATTAAAGCTCATCCATCGGATTGGTTAGCGAATCAAGCACCACTCATCTCACATGAGACATTATCAACCTCTGTGATTCAACTCATGGCAATCCTATCCTTGATTCCGCTTGCGAAAAAAGATTATGAATCCAGAGGTATCGATCAAAAGCATAGGATGTTCAACCTAAATCATTTAAAGGGTTATATCAAAAATTACCGTATCAAACATCATGATGTTGGAATTGAACTCTATGGCTGGACCACCTATTTAGCATCACTTGGATTGATTCATCTAGGCTCCCTTCATTTCATGCACCATAAATACTCTGAACCATTTATCTTTTACCGACACAAAACTACTTTATCAGTCATCGCTTTCGCATTAGAAGGTATTAGAGTCAGACAAGATGGACAGCTTGATGGGGTTAACGGAAAATACGATTTAAGAAATATCACCTCATATATCATTGATCAAGACAAACTTACTGCATATCCGATACATCCTAAAGGATGGATTGATGAAAAACCACTAACCATAGATTTAAAAGACTATGATTGCATATTAAAGCCCGGTGATGTAGTCATTGATTTTCATATTCCAACACGCTCAGATTATACATTGAATGGGATTCGCCATTCTTTTGAAGATGCGATTCAATTTTTTCAAAAGCATTATCACGAGTATGACTATCAAGCGTTTTGGTGTACCTCATGGTTGTATTCACCTCAAATCGATCAATTGATCACAAAGCCAACATCCAATATACTTACGGTTGCTGAGCAAGGATATATTTTACCCGCTACACCGGGAGCTCAAAGTCTTTATACGTTTGTTTTTCAAACAGAACAACCCGATTTTAATACGATTAAAGCGAAGACATCATTGGAACAATCCGTGATTGATTATATACAAAATGGACACTCGATCAATGCTGGATGTTATCTTTATTTCATTAAAGATATCGATGAGTTTGGGAAATCTTTCTATAGAACAGGAATGATTATATGACTTTATTAAGAGGATACATAAAAAAAATACTGCTCTTTATAATCTCGACGTCGCTTACACTATTCTTTCTTTTAGGTGCGACGATCCTTGATGTAAATATCCTATCACTTGAAAGTGAGAATATCATGGGGGCAACCCATGAGCGTGTGCAACGCACATTGACTAGCGGAACCTCATCGGTTTTGCAAACTTATCATTATTTAAGTGCTGAAGCGGGAGATGTAACCTTCCGAGCAATCACCGGAGATGATTATACTTCTACAGGCTACAAGCCTGCAACCACAAAAACGCACGCCCAAAATAGTCAATCTCTTTACGATGATTACGTCATTATTGGAGGTGTCAATGCAGACTTCTTCGAAAGTTACGGCGTACCTCAAGAAGCTTATGTTGAAGATGGTCAAGTGATTTCTTCGGGCATCGGTTATGCCAATCGAGAAGTCATTGGATTTAAAGAAGATGGTAGTGTCGTCTTTGGAAAGCCTGTTTTTGATGGATATGAAGTGATTATTAGAGATCCTAATGGAAGAGAACGCATAACGCTTCCTTTAAAAAATGTCAATGCAGCATACTCAACGTCTTCAATCGATATTTATGCGTATTTTGACACCTATAATACAGCACTCCCTGAAGGAGTGAACAAATATATTGCTACGGCAACAGAAACTAAAGGAGCAGTACCAAAAATTTTTGGACGAGGTATCGTAAACACCGTCATGAATGAAAATAGCCTTGTAGTTCCTGATGGATCCCTCGTTTTACTCACCAACAATGTCTATGTCCAAAATCTGATGGAAATTGGTGATACAATGATCATTCAGCGACGGATGATTGGAGACTTTGAACATGTAAGATGGGCTGTTGGTGCGTATGGTAAACTTGTTGCTGATGGAGAAAAGTTAACAAGCATTATTGGAATTGACCCTACAGCAAGGCATCCAAGAACAGCCATCGGTGTCAAAGCAGATGGCAGTGTATTCTTTGTTGCGATGGATGGTAGACAAAGTGGTTATTCTCAAGGGGCGACACTCTATGAAATGGCTGATCTTATGCTATCCTATGGTGCAGTGACTGCATATAATTTTGACGGTGGTGGTTCAACCACCATGGTATTACGAAATGAAGATGATGGATTTGATGTTGTGAATCAACCGAGTGATGGAACACCACGCTTGGTCACCAATAGTGTGTTTCTTGCGATTCGAGTCAACTTCGATGATCTTAATCCTTATCCTATTCCAGATTACTCCATTCGACTCGATCGACCTACAAATCTTGTAGTCGAAGAAGGAATTTTCAAGTTTGATGCTGTAGCAAATCGCACTCAATACCTCGTTCGTATTGGAGAAGAAGAGATTCTTACCACGAATTATGAGGTTCCACTAAAAAACTATATCGATGAACCGGGGAATTATATGATCACTGTGATTGCTAAAGGCGATGGGATCTTTTATAAAGATTCACTCATATCATCCACATTTTCCTATACATATGAAGGTCCAACACGACTAGATTCACCAGGCGATTTCATGTTATCAACAACACACGTACTTACTTGGGATGAAGAACTACCTGAAGGGAGTTATCTTTTTACTGTCAATCTAAAATCCTATACAATTTATCTCAATCGATTCAATTTAACTACGCTTAACTTAGAGCCAGGCATCTACACGATTGAAGTTATCGCCCTTGGTGATGGATTTATCGATGAAGATTCAGAACCAGCGTATTTCACCTACCGAGTTTACTCAGAAAGTGAGCAATACATCAAAGACTCACTCAGATTATTTTTAGAAATACTTTATCTGCGGAAAAAATAATTTTTAGTGACAATAGGATTGAAATGTAAGCGTATACGTAGTATAATACTTATATAGACAAGCAATAGAACAAGAAAAAATGGAGGACTTATGAAAAAGATCGCATTACTTATCACGATGATCGGACTCATGTTTATGGTTGTTGCCTGTGAAAATGGCGAAGACCCTATTGAAACAGTGATTCCAACCCCAGATGCCCCCACGATTGTTGAACAGTCTGGTATAATCAAAACATTTGTTCAAGGATCCACAGCACCTGATTTTAAAACCTATGTGACCATCACCGATGCCGATACCGGCAATGTAACAGTAACAGATGCCATGGTCAATGCTACAGCATTGGATATGACAACTCCTGGTACCTATAATGTTGTATTTAATTACACGGGTGGGAATGGATTATCAGCATCGTTAACGATTACCATTACGATTACAGCTGCAGATGCACCTGTGATTGCTGAAGTTCCAGGAATCATTAAGGATTACGAAGAAGGCGATGCAGCACCTGATTTCACGACACTTGTCACGATCACAGATCCAGTGGATGGCGTCATTACTGTCACCCCGTCCATGGTCGATATATCGAAAGTGAATATGAATGCCATTGGGACGTTTAGAGTGACATATTCATATACAAGTTCAAGTGGTAAGACAACCACATTCGATATTGTCTTTAGAGTAAATGAAAAAGTTATTGAGTTTGGAAACTGTGATCCAAATTTCCCTGAAGGTCAAGTGAATTTGGATTTAGAAGGCAGAAAAGTAACACTTGGAACATGGATGAGAAACTTCTTAGATCCATTCTGGTTAACAGCAAAACCTTCAGAACTCAACACGATGAAAAAAACATGTATCACTCGTGCCAATACAGAACATAATACAACCCTTGGCTGGTATGCTTACGACAACGCACTTAATCATACCAATGAGATCATTCAACAATACTTAGCAGGCGACTTTAAAGCGGATTGGTATAACATTAACTCGCATAATTTAGGAAAACTTGCCGAAGCTGGTGCGATCCGTCCTATTACTGAATTCATGGATTATTTACCTGACTATTACTATGACATCAATGTTCAATTCGGTACTTGGAAAGGTGAAGTATACGGAATTTGGACTGAGCGTATCAATGTAAACATGGGAATCTATGTCAACCTTGACTTAATCGAAGAGTATGGTCAAATCAATCCAGCTGAATTATGGAATGATGGCGAATGGAATTGGCAAGCACTTCTTGATATCTCATCTGCAATAAAAGAAAATGCACCTACAAATGTTGAAGTCTTTGGTATTAATAGTTATGATTTAGGTTCTTATTTGATTGGATCTAACGGTGGTAAAACCATTAATCCTGAAACAGATACGTTTGCATTAAACGATGCTAGAGCGATCAATGCCCTTGAATTTGGTCAAGAACTCGCCGAACGTGGTTATGTATGGACTGCAGAAGATGGTACGGATACATCGACACGTGCGAAATTCACATCAGGAGAACTCGTTTTCTATTTTGGATCTGACTGGATTTCCGGCGACCCATCGATCTTAAAACCAGGTGAAGCTGTTAAATTCACCTTAGGTATGGTTCCATTCCCTGTTGGACCTGATGTCACTGATATCGCAACCGAATATCGTCTTCCCATCACCGTGGGTAACCTTTGGGTTATGCGCAGTGACTTAGATGATACGATGGCAGAAAAAGTCTTCCAATACTTTATTAACACCGTTCCATGGGGCGATGATGATGAACAAGATCTAAGATATACAGAAACCATGAGAGATCATATGGATGATCGCACATCCCTTGAAGCATATGTCAGTGCATCTCGTATGGGATATTTTGAAAAGACATTCCTCTATGGTGTGGTATGGGCTTTACCTGATTCAGGATCCTCTGGTATCGGTAATGTTTATGGTGAAATTATCAATACTGCAGGTGCTTCAGCAACCGCGATTATTGAAGCTGCCCTACCTTCCATACAGGCACAAATTGATCAAGTATTAGGTAAGGATCAAGAATAAATTTAAAATATGAAAAGGGCGTATTCAACGCCCTTTTTTGCGAAAAAAAAGCCTCATAGAGGCTAGAAGTTCATCAGAACAATCATAATGGTATAACTTGCAACTAACGAGAAAAAGTTTGCAGCAAGCGTGTATAGAAGCGCTCGTTTCTTAGACTTTTCTGTCAGGTAGAATCTAAATATAATGAACTCCGTTAAAAATATCATAAACTCACCAATAATAAGTACGAATAATTCACCAAAAATCGGGAAGACATAATATTTAGCAGCAAACATAAATCCCGTCAAGATCACTTGTGTGACTAAATTGACATAAGTTACAAGAAGATAACTTCTTTTAGCAATATACCCGAATAAGAAGAGAACCACTATCTCGATAAATATGGTGCCTATGATACGAGTGATGAGTTCAATCGACATGGTTTGAATCGGTAAGACTTCACGTATCTTTCCAACACTGAGTTGATCCATGTCTTGATCGACGGCAGTGATATCATAGGTAATCTTACTATTGAAAAGCGTCGATTCAATAATTTTGGATGTTACATAATGTCCATCAGTAAAGACGAGCATGATTTTGAGTTGTTCTGGTGGATTATATGAATAAATATAATAATTATCTTCAGGATTTTGTTGCCATACACCCCAGGGCAAGACGAGATTTGCTGAAACATAACCTTCATCTTGGAAGGTATAAAGCATTTCAGGGTAATCTGGATATTCACTTTCGATATAGGGTCTCATCTCATCGATTTCTGCTTGGATTGGTAGATCGCCTTCCATGAGCAATTCGATATGATAAGGCTTTTTTGCTCCGATGATTTCGACATCAAGAGAACGTTTAGGACCGAAATCTGCGCGCGCCTGCATCATAGGGAATAGGACTGTCAAGAAAATGAGCAGGAGCAGAATAGATAACTTCTTCATAGGATAACCTCACTATCTATTGTTATCTTTATGATAACATGAAAAAGAAGTTTTTTTGAATGTTTTTTCGTTGTATAATAAAAATAGAGGTGATAACGATGCTCATAAATCAAGTCTTAATCCATGTGAAAAGAAATCCAATAGAAAACGCCAAAGGAACAGTGATTATCACACATGGAATCGCTGAACATTCTGGACGTTATGAAGAAATTACGAGTAAGTTAAATGAAGCGTTATATTCTGTGGTTCGCTACGATATCCGTGGTCATGGAATGAGTCAGGGAAAACGTGGTGCTCTCAAGAGTTATCATCAGATGATTGATGATCTTCATGAGATTGTTCTAGAAGAAAAGAAAACTCAACCTAAAAAAATCTTTTTAATCGGACATAGCATGGGAGGACTTATCGTTGATCTCTATGGTGTTAAGTATCATGATGTCGATGGTATTATCGCATCTGCAGCTCCCAGCTACTTTATTAAAGATGTTCTACCTTTCCGTTTTATCGGATACAAATGGTTAGGTTTTTTAAGCAAGAAAACGAATTTTGCTGATGACCAATTGTCTCGAATTAAAGCGGTTGAAGATGCTTATATCAACGATCCACTCAACTTAAAGAAGTTTCATTTTTCACTTGCAGGTAATATGTTTGTCGGTGGAGTTCGCTACTTAAATAAACACATTCAAGATTTTCAAACCCCTATTTTAATGATTCATGGTGAAAACGATAAAATAGTTCCCGTAGATTTTTCTAGACGCTTCTATGAATTATTGAAAATTGAGGATAAGACCTTAATCACCTATCCAGATGCCTATCATGAAGTATTCAATGACCTAGATCGCGAAAAAACATTTACTGATGTCATTCATTGGCTTGATGAGAGGGCTTCTCTATGATGCATGTTGCTTGGATTGGAACAGGTGTGATGGGGAAACCTATGGCACTTCATTTGGCAGATGCTGGATATCAAGTCACCTGTTTTAATCGAACGTATTCAAAAGCTTTCCAATTAGAACCCAAAGCACAAGCGGTCAATAGTATCCAAGAATGTGTTCAAAATGCTGATATTGTTTTCTCCATTGTTGGTTATCCCAGTGATGTGAAAGATACGTATGAAGAGGTCTTTAAATACGCCAAAAAGGGGACTATCTTCGTGGATATGACAACATCTTCACCTACTTTGGCCATTGAACTCGAAAAGAAGGCTAAGGATCTAGGATTTATCATGCTTGATGCTCCGGTCACCGGCGGTGATTTAGGAGCGATCAACGCGACGCTATCCATCATGGTGGGCGGAGATGAAAAAACTTATCAAATCATTTATCCCTTATTAGAAAAAATGGGTAAAACAATAACCTACATGGGAAAACCGGGTTCTGGTCAGCATGCAAAACTAGCGAATCAAACCGCAATTGCAGGTGCGATTGCTGGGGTAGCTGAAGCGATGATGTATGCAAAGGATAAAGATCTTGATCCATTTTTGATGCTCAAGGTCATCACTGGAGGATCCGCATCGTCATGGCAAGCTCAAAATAATGGTCCTAAAATGATGAAACATGATTACGCTCCAGGATTTTATATCAAGCATTATTTAAAAGATTTACGTCTGGTTTTAGAAGAAAAAAATGATTTAGCCTTACCTGTGGTTGAACAGGTGACCAAAGCATACCAATATCTTCATGATCACGGTTTTAAAGAAGAAGGGACTCAAGCGATAATTGAATACTATTTACGTCAAATGATGTAATTAAAAGGAGGTTTGCCAATGCCGGTTTTAGTCGTTAGTTTGAAAGGACTTATGCACTGTACCAGTTGTATGACAACCATCGAAAATGCACTCTATGCCGCTGGAGCAAAACATTTTGAGTATGATCTTGCCGCAAAGGTAGGAAAGATTGTGTTTGAAAATAAGGATGCAGATGAAATTATCCTTGTGGATGCCATCAAAAAAGTCGGATATGATGTTGATGTGATGGATCTTCTTGAAGATTGACGCCTTGTGCGTCTTTTTTTTGCATAAAAAAACTCGCTTAATGGCGAGTTTATATTTTATTTGAGAATTAAACTATGTCCTGTCATCTCTTTGGGTTGTTTCACACCGAGAAGATCGAGCATCGTAGGTGCGATGTCACATAGGGAACCTGTATTGATTTTGATTCCTTTTTTGGTAATAGTAATTGGCACTAGATTGGTCGTATGTGCAGTGTGAGGATTACCGAATTCATCACGCATCTTTTCCGCATTCCCATGATCTGCTAGGACAATGGCAACTCCCCCGATGGAAAGAATCGCTTCGACAACATCTTTCGTGCATTGATCCACGGTTTCAACGGCAACCTTTGCAGCTTCAATCGAGCCAGTATGTCCTACCATATCGGGATTAGCAAAGTTTAAAATCATCGTATCGAATGCTTCACTCTTAATCGCTTCAACAGCTTTGTCTCTGACTTCAAAAGCACTCATTTCAGGTTTTAAGTCATAGGTAGGCACTTTTGGTGATTCAACTAAAATACGCGTACTACCCTTAAGTTCTTTTTCAGCACCACCATCAAAGAAGAAGGTGACATGGGCATATTTTTCTGTCTCTGCAATTCTTAACTGTTTAAGACTTGCATTGGCAATAACCTCACCATAAAGGTTATCTAGTGTTTGTAATTCATAGGCGAGAGGGCCTTTGACAGATTCGTTATAATGCATCATCGATACAAAGAAGATGTCTTTGACGGTGTGACTTGAGTTAAACGTTGATTTACCAGCAGTCGTATATAATTTTGTAGCTTCTGGGTTCGAAAACGCTGTCGCAATTCTTATCGCGCGATCGGGTCTAAAGTTAGCAAAGATAATCGCATCATGATCACTTATTAAGCCTTCTTTATCCACCAAAAAAGGAATGATGAATTCATCGGTCACTCCTGCATCATAGGATGCTTTAATGCCTTCTAAAGCTCCTTGAAGTTTACCTGTACCTCGTGTCATGTTATCATAAGCTTTTTGAATACGATCCCAGTTATTATCACGATCCATCGCATAATAGCGTCCTGAAACAGTGGCAACTTTCATACCATGATCCATCAAGTCTTTTAGGTAACCATATCCTGAAGTTTGAGGAGTATCTCTACCATCCATAAATGCATGTAAATAGGGAGTAATACCATTGGAAACCGCAAGATCATGAAGTGCTTGAATGTGTGTGGGATAGGAGTGAACACCACCATCGGAGACAAGTCCGAAGATGTGAAGTTTTGAATGATTCTTTTTAGCATGAGAAATGGCATCTAAAAAAGCTTTATTCTTGTAGAATGATCCATCTTTAATCGCAACATTGATTCTGGTGAGCGATTGATACACCACACGACCTGCACCAAGGTTTAAATGACCGACCTCACTATTGCCCATTTGGCCATCGGGTAAACCCACATTTTCACCACTCGCTTGTAGCACATTCGTGGGATATTCTTTGAATAAGCGATCAAGAAATGGTTTTTTGGCAAGTGATACTGAATTGCTTGGGCTATCTGGAGCAAGTCCATAGCCATCCATAATGATTAAACCGACAAATTTTTTCATATTAACTCCTTAACGTATAGTATCCTCTCTTATTATAATCGAAAATCGATCATTCGCTTGTATCAACGCAAAAAAAACGTTTTCAATTTGAGTAGAAGGAGTATCTATTGATATTCTAAAAAAGCATGTTATAATGAATGTGTAAATGAATACTTCGGGGCACCGTGTAATTCGGGACCGGCGGTATAGTCCGCGAGCCTTCGGGCAGACCTTGTGTGATTCAAGGACCGACAGTAAAGTCTGGATGGAAGAAGATAAGTCAATTTTTTGACGTCCTTTTGTCGCCGAAGTTATTTCGACGATTTTTTATTTCATAAAGGAGGATGTACCCATGTTTGACTACATTAAAGCCAATCAAGATTTAGTACAAACTATTTTGGCAATTGTTTTTTCTGTGTCGCTTCTGATTCTTTCAATCTTAGCGTACAAGTACGAAAGCAGAACAAAGGGCAATGGAGAGAAAATTAAAAAGATGGTGACATTATCCATCTTAGCTGCAATTTCAGTCGTTTTATATTTGTTTGTCAAGTTTCCAATGAATTGGATCTTACCTTTTATTCCTGGTTTTTTGGATGTTCAGTTTTCAAGCCTACCCGTCTATATAGGTGGTTTTATGTTTGGACCGATTAGTGGAACCTTGATCACCATTATTAGGTTTTTGGTAAAATTACCAAACACACAAACTGCTGGCGTGGGTGAGCTCGCTGATTTTATCATTGGATTTGCATCTGTTTTAGTCTCATCCATGATCTACCACCACCATAAAACTAAAAGGGGAGCAATCATTGCATTGATATCCATTGTTGTCAGTTGGACAGTGACCGCAATTATCATTAACTGGACATTTATTCTTGAATTTTACATGAACTTTTTCGGATTTGATGCTATTTTTGGTATGCTCACCACTATACCTGGAATCACAGCTGATAACTACATGACATATTATATTTTGATTGCAGTTATACCTTTTAATTTGATCTTATCGAGCTTGGTGAGTATCATTACTTACATCGTTTATAAACGCTTATCGATGATTTACCGCGATATTCATATCAATAAAGGTTAGTATCCATTTTCAAAGACTCATTCATGCTATAATGAAAGAGGAGGATTTTTATGTCTCTTAAACATGAGTTTGCTAAACCCATTCTTAAGAATGATCTTATGCCCGTTCTCCGATCGGGCTTTTTTATGTCTTTTACCGGAGGTTTAATTTTAGGTTTAATCCATTTCATTTTCACTTATTATTTTAGCTTTTCCATCATTTGGTTATTATTGTTGGTGCTTTCGCATCTCATGGCAACCCGTATCAAGCAATCATATCAAACCTATCATATTCTTTATCCACTATTGAGTGTTTTATTTTTCTTATTTGCATATTATTTGATGAATGTCACGATGGGTGTAGGTATTTATATCATTTTAAATTTGGTTAGTCTTGAAAATATCTTACTTATTCTAATCCCTTTCCAGTACTTCAGATTTCTTTTACCGATCAGTGCGTATTTTTTCTCAGTCAATAATCTATTGCAGATTGTTTTCTTCATCATTGGGATCGTTTACGCCTATCGATATAGCAGGTAAACGTTTTTATAGTTATTTTTCTACCCGAAACCAAAAAAATCATATATAATATGGTTGGTTAAACTAACAGGCAAAAATTAAATAAAGGAGTGAAATTATGCCATTTATTAGCGATATTTACGCACGTGAAGTGCTAGACTCAAGAGGTAATCCTACCATTGAAGTCGAAGTTTACACCGATTCAGGTGCTTTTGGTCGTGCTATGGTTCCCTCTGGAGCATCCACAGGTGAACACGAAGCAGTAGAACTTAGAGACGGCGATAAAAAGCGTTATCTAGGCAAAGGTGTTTTAAATGCAGTCCACAACGTCAATGAAGTGATTGCCCCAGAACTTATTGGTACGGATGTGACCAATCAAGTTGCCATTGACAAATTGATGATTGAACTCGATGGTACAAAGAACAAATCAAAATTAGGTGCAAACGCGATTTTAGGTGTCTCGATGGCATGTGCGAGAGCAGCTGCAGATTTCTTAGGTGTTGAACTTTACCAATATCTTGGTGGTTTCAATACAAAACAGCTTCCTGTTCCTATGATGAACATCATTAATGGTGGTTCACATGCGGACAATAACGTGGATTTCCAAGAATTCATGATTCTGCCTGTCGGAGCTAAATCATTTAAAGAAGCCATTCGCATGGGTGTTGAAGTATTCCACAATTTAAAGAGTGTTTTAAAGAAAAAAGGCTACAATACAAGCGTGGGTGATGAAGGTGGATTCGCTCCTAATTTAGGATCCAATGAAGAAGCACTTCAAGTCATTATGGAAGCGATTGAAAAAGCGGGTTATGTCCCAGGAAAAGACATTTTCTTAGGTATGGACGTCGCATCTTCAGAATTCTATAATAAAGAAACAAAGACCTACGTACTCGCAGGTGAAGGCGGAAAAGAATTTACATCCAAAGAATTAACTCATTTTTACGAAGGATTAATTGCAAAATATCCCATTATCTCCATCGAAGATGGTCTTGATGAAAATGATTGGGAAGGTTGGCAATATCATTCGAAAGTTCTCGGTGGGAAAGTCCAACTTGTTGGGGATGACTTATTCGTCACCAATACCGAAAAACTTGCTAAAGGGATTGAATTAGGCATCGCTAACTCCATTTTGATTAAGGTCAATCAAATTGGTACCCTTACTGAAACATTTGATGCGATTGAAATGGCTAAACGTGCTGGTTATACAGCTGTCGTTTCTCACCGCTCTGGTGAAACAGAAGATACCACGATTGCTGATATCGCTGTTGCAACCAATGCCGGTCAGATCAAGACGGGTTCTGCTTCAAGAACAGACCGTATCGCTAAGTACAATCAATTGCTTCGTATCGAAGATCAACTTGCAGGAACTGCACAATATCTTGGTTTAAAATCATTCTATAACTTAAAGAAATAAGCGCATAAAAATAACCCGATCATGAACAGCCTCTTGTCAAGTAGACACGGTAAATAATATAAAATTAGATAGCCATATGCCTGTATTCTAAAGGTGTATGGCTTTTTAATTTGCGTTGAA
>QZKD01000003.1 GCA_003605085.1 Acholeplasma sp.
GCTTGTTTTTCTTCAAAATAAAATACCTCCAAGTATTAACAGTAATAATATATTTATCTTTATATTATTTCCTGTGTCTACTTTGGAGGTATCATATCAACCTCGCGGTTGACTTTTTTCTTTTTTATTTATCGCCCATCGTCATCGCCATCACCGCTTTTGCTGTATGGAGTCTGTTTTCAGCTTCTTGATAAACGATGGAATGTGGTCCATCGATGACCGAATCTTCGACTTCGTTACCGCGATCTGCAGGAAGGGCATGCATGTACTTCACATGAGGACTTGCAAGTTTTATCATCTCTTCCGTACATTTCCAAGATTTATAGGATTCAAGTAAATCATCAATAACTTGTGTTGATTGATTATTGACCCAGCTTCCCCAATTCTTTGGAATCACGATATCGGCATCTTTATATGCTTCTTCCATATTGTGGGTTATTCTAAATGTTCCCCCATGAGCTTTCGCATTTTCATGGGCTTTTTTGATCGCCCATTCGGGAAGATCATAGCCTTCTGGATATGCGAGTGTCACATCCATTTGATATCTTGGGAATAAAAGAATTTGTGATAGCGGAACGCTAATAGGTTTTTTATGGCTTTTCGCATACGCCCAAATAATCGATATTTTGACTCGCTTGGTGGATGGGAATACTTCCTGAATCGTCATTAAATCAGCAAGTGCTTGCATTGGATGATAAAGATCATCCTGAAGATTCATAATGGGGACAGATGAATATTTCGCCATTTCTCTTAAATATTTATTGCCCACTTCCCAAAAACAGTTACGACAAGCAATCCCGTGACCATAGGATGAAAGAATGATTGCAGTATCTTTCGCACTTTCACCATGAGAAATCTGCATCATCGATGTATCCAAAAACGTCGCGTGACCTCCAAGATGGGCAAGACCAGCTTCCATCGAGTTTCTCGTACGTGTCGATTGTTCAAAAAACATCAAGAATGCGGTCTTATGCAAAAGATAAGGCGTCGGTTCATTATGTAAAAACTTATACTTTAAATCTTTCGATACTTCTAAAAGAATATCAATCTCGTGATTACTCCATTCCTCTAGGGTAATAAAATGTCTTCCTTTAAACCGTGGTTGCATCATTTTTCTCCTTTCACATGCAGGGTGTATTGTTTAGGTAATGCGGCATAAAATGCACAAGCTTTAATAAGTTCTTCTTTGAATGTGATTTCATTGGGGGCGTGAGCCTGATCTTCATGACCCGGTCCAAATCCAATGCAGGGAATTCCAAAACGTCCCATGATGGACACACCATTGGTGGAAAATGTCCATTTGTCAATGATGGGTTTTTCTTTAAATAGTCCTTGGTAAATGTGGTCAGCTGTACGAAGGACTTGATGATCTTGATCGAGTACCCACGTTGGAAAATAGGATTGCGTTGGATAGGATAATCCCGTATACGATGGACGATTATAATCATACATCTTAACGATTGCTTTCGCGTTTTTCACAGAGTGAAGTGCTTCGATTTCAGCGATAGCTGATTGATAGGTTTCCCCGTGGGTTAACCGGCGATCGATCGAGATGGTGCATCCATCTGCAACAGCACACCTTGAGGGTGAACTGAAAAAGACTTCACTCACCGTCAAGGTGCCCTTTCCTAAGAAGGGATCATCTTTCAGTCTTTTCCCTAATTCTTGAAGTTCAAGTAAAATGGGAGCCATCTTGAAGATGGCGTTATCCCCACGCTCAGGAGCACTACCATGACAGCTGATGCCACGGGTAGAGACACTGATTTCCATTCTTCCCCGATGCCCGCGGTAAATCCGACATGACGTGGGTTCGGTGATGACGACAAACTCTGGTTTGATGTGATCTTGTTCGATGATATACTGCCAACATAAGCCGTCACAATCTTCTTCTTGAACGGTTGCTGTCATCAAAAGTGTATAATCATCTTCAAGATGAAGATCTTTGATGATTTTGGCTGCATAGATCATTGCGGCCATACCACCTTCTTGATCGCTTGTTCCTCTTCCTCCGATATGAAGGTCATCTTCATATCCCTGATAAGGATCAAATGTCCAGTTCTTGATTTCACCAATACCGACAGTGTCGATGTGACCATCCATCGCGATTAAGTGTTTTCCGTGTCCCATATATCCCAAGAGATTTCCCATAGGATCGATGACGATCTTATCAAATCCTACCTTTTCCATCTCTTGTTTAATTCTTTGGATAACTTCCTTTTCATGACATGATTCCGAAGGGATCCGTACCATGTCTCTTAAAAAGGCGGTCATCTCTTTTTCATAGCGTTTTGCGTAACTGACGATGGTTTCAAAAGGTATCATAGTGTTTTTCCTCGGTTCTTCTTAATTTTCTCATCATAGCTGAAGACTTTTTCGTATTCGTGATCCCAAAAGTCCATGTGCTTCATCTGGTCTAAATAGGCTTTTTCATACCCAAAGACCAACCAATCATGTTCTTTCTGCAGGAAAAGTCGTTCTTTTTTCTCTTTCGAACGGACATCTTCGATATTCTCCGTATCCGCTTTAAGGAAGATATCTTTAAACCAGCGCTTTAAAACAAAATCTTCGGTCTCTAAAACACGACGATTGAGATCTTTAATGACGGAATCATAGCGATCAAATCCATCGGTAGCAATCGTGACGACATTATCCCCTTCACCAAGTTTTAGGTATTTTGCCATCTTAATGGCACCGATAATATTGCAGATCGTTGAAACGCCAAAAAGATCTTTCATCTTTAATGCATCTTCATGACTGACGCCATAAAACTCTAAGATATGGGGAGCATCATGGATAATCTTTAAACCTCGTACGGTTTCTTCATCTTCAATCATCGTAATAAAATCTGTGGTGAGCACGTTATGGATCAAGGTGCACATCTTATCCCCAATACCTTCAATCCGGTGTTGTCCTCTACCACCATTGGTTAGTGTTGAGCACTCGTAGGGTTCAAGAGCGACAATTTTCGCTTCAGGGAATACTTTTTTAATGTGATCCCCTGCGGCGAGTGTCCCCGCACTTCCTGGTGCAGAGACAAAAGCAGCGATACGTTCGTTGCCAATACCTTTGATGGCTTCAACAGCACTATGTCCTGTCACGTGTCTGTGGAATCTGTAGTTGGGTAATAGTTCAAATTGAGCAAGACTGCGATAATTAGGATTTTTCTTCAGTTCATAAGTGCGTTGCAGTGTCAAGATGACATCCGATTCAGTCCCTGGGGTTAAATCGAGTTTAGCCCCGTATTTTTGAATGCGTTCATAACGTTCTTTACTCATGTTATCGGGCATGATGACAATGGCATCTAAATTCATTAAATGACAAATATAGGATACCCCGATACCAAAGTTACCGGTGGATGGACCTAAGATCGTGTGTTTACCTGGAATGATTTCACCATCCACACAGCCTTCAATAAGTGTCGCATACGCAGGCCCAACCTTATGGGATCCAGAGGGGAAATATGTCCCAAGCATGACCACGATATTGGCATCAACACCGGTCATCGCTTTGGGCAAAACAATTTTATGCACGTGATCTTGATCATCTTTCCATGTGATGTTAAAAAGATTCATGGGATCAAGTTCATCGTGACGTGCTTTTTTCGCACGAGCTTTAAGTTCTTGATCTAATAGACTCGGATGAAGCATTTCTTCATAGGTAGGTCCTAGAGGTATTTTAATCATGAGGTGTCTCCTTTAGTGATTCGTGTTGTTTGATAAATGCGTTAAGTTCGGGTGAACAAAGCGGAGGTGATCCCACCGCTTTTTGTGCATTGACGGGGTCTTTGAGTCCATGACCGGTATGAATCATCACAACTGATTCGTTAGGTTTGATGATGCCTTGTTTCAGTGCTTCTTTGATCCCTGCGAGTGCAGCTGCAGATGCTGGTTCGGCACATAACCCCTCGTGTGTACCCAAAAGTCTCATCGCTTCTAAAATATTTTCATCGGGTACAGCGATCCATGCGCCATGGGTTTTTTCAACAGCATGGATCGCTTTGATCGGATTTCTAGGAACGCCTACAGCAATGCTATCGGCGATGGTATGCTCTTCTGCTTTCTTTAAGGGAGATTGTGTTTGATACGCTTCGACAAAGGGAGCACATCCTTCGCTTTGCACGCCTAAGAGTTTGGGTATTTTATGGATGAGTCCTAACTTTTTAAAATCATAAATCGCTTTATAGATTCCCGCAATTGTACATCCATCCCCAACAGAAACCGCAATCCAATCCGTGGGTCTTAAATCCTTTTGTTCAAATATTTCATATCCCACCGTCTTTTTTCCTTCGACAAGATAAGGATTGACGGCAGCGTTACGATTGTACCAACCAAAGTGCTCGATCGCCTCTTTTGAGAGTTGATAGGTTTGATTATAATCACCATCCACTAATGTCACATGTGCCCCGTATAGTAAGAGTTGATTAACTTTACCTATGGGTGCTCGCTTAGGGACAAAGATATAGGCAGGAATCCCCATTCTGGCAGCATGACAAGCAAGTGAACTTGCTGCATTTCCGGTGGAACTACAGCTGACGGCATTCACCCCTTGATCGATGGCTTGAAGAACTGCGATGGCACTCGCACGATCTTTGAGGGATCCACTGGGGTTGACACTTTCATCTTTGATAAAAAGTTTTCGAAGACCTAAGTACGTTTCAAGACGATGGGCACGATAAAATGGTGTCCATCCAATCTTGAGCATGTCTTTCATATGATCCGTTTGAACCGGTAAAAGATAACGGTAGCGAAACATGGAATGATCATCATCCTGCTTCAATGTATCCTTGGTCATAAATTTCTTGATGGTCTCATAGTCATAGACCACATCAAGAATGCCTTTTTCACCACAGCAAGGGCATGTGAAATACGCGCCTATGGGATATGTTTTTTTGCATAGGACGCATTCAAGATGTTTCATAAAGTGTGTGTTCATGATGTCATTCCTTTCAAAAGTAACTCATCAAGAAATTGAGTCAGTAAATTAATGGCCACTTTCCTACGATAGGTTTTATTGGAGCGCTGATCGTCAATGGGGTTGATCTGTGATGCATAGTGCTTTATAATCGCATCTTTCCTCATGCTCAACTCTTTGATCGATAATCCTTGAAGATCATCTTCCATCGCATGATCGGAGATCACCATGGGTGCAACCGCACCGAGGGCGATGCCGATCTTTTTGAGATGATGATCAGACATTTCAGCCATACCAACAAACGATACTTTGGAGATGGCATCGGATTTTCTTCCTCCGACCTTGGTCCATGTGAATGTTGTGCATGGGCATAATGGCACATGAATTTCTTTGATCAGTTCATTGTCTTTTAAGACCGTCTTTTTCACACCTGTGATGAAATCTCTGATGGGAACGATTCTTTCATGATGAAGTGAAGCAAGAAGAATCTCAGCCCGACTTGCATATAAATAAACCAGTGTATCCGCCGCAGGCGACGCGTTGGCTAAATTTCCCGCAAGGGTTGCCATCTGTCTTATGCCTGGAGAGGCAATATCATTTAATACCTTTTTGAAATGATTAGGAATGCTAGGATGATGAAGAAGGTCTTCCATGGGTGTCATCGATCCGATGATCAGTTGATGATCTTCTTCTTTGACATAATTCAATTCCTTAAGATGGTATAAGAAAATCACAGGCGATTCGAAACGTGGTTCTACCATCGGTCCCATGCGTCGTTGCACCATGAGATCTGTACCACCTGCAACCTTAATAAAATGGACGCGTTCCATCGCGGATAGGGCTTCATGAAGCGTTTTAGGGATCAGATGGTCTATCATAGGTTTTCCCCCTTCTTAGCGGCCAGCAATATGGCATCTACGATCATGTTATATCCTGTACAACGACAGAGATTTCCACTTAAGGCATATCGGATTTCTTCTTCAGAGGGGTGAGGATTCTTCGCAAGAAGACTTTCAGCTGCAATCATCATTCCAGGAGAACAAATCCCGCATTGTGAACCTCCTTTTTCACTCATCGCATCCGCAAGCACTTGATAACGTTTCGTTAATTTATATCCTTCAATCGTGGTGATCTCTTGATGATTCACCAGTCCTAAAGGAAGCAAACAACTATGAACAATGTGTCCATTCATGAGGATGGCACACGCCCCACACTCACCTTCACCACATCCTTCTTTAGCACCTGTTAACCCAAAATGTTCCCGAAGTACATCTAAAAACCGAAGGGTAGGCGATAGCGTTACTTCGACTGGTTTTCCGTTTAAGATAAATTTGATAGGGTTCATGTTTCAATCAACTCCATGATGGTTTCGGGGGTTACGGGAATCTTATGGACAGGTCTTCCGATCGCATGTTCGATCGCGAGTGCTACCGCAGGGGCACCACCCACTAACGAGAGTTCACCCAATCCTTTCGCACCAAAGGGTCCAAGTTGATAGGGATTAGGAAAAAAGGTCGTCTTTGTTTTTCCCACATCAAGTGCTGTGGGAATGATATAGTCGGTCATGTTCTTCTGTTTTAACTGACCAAGGTGGTCTTGCATCACCTCGAGATAACCATAGGCAATGCCTTGTGCAATCCCACCATCTGCTTGACCTAAGGCTAAGCGTTCATCAATCACTTCACCAATATCGTAGGCACTCCACACGTGTTTAATCGTCACCTGATAGGTGATTTTAGATACTTCGACTTCAACGACATTCACACCCCATGAATACGCAGGGTACGCATCCCCTCGCATCGAAGTTTCATTCCATTGGATATAGGAAGGGTTGGTATAGTGCTCGATGATGATTTGTTCTTCGTGATCTTTCCATTCTTGTTTGAGTCGTTTAGCTGCTTTTTCTAAAAGCCCTCCCACGATCATGATGGTTCTTGAGGCGACAGTGGGTCCTGAATCCACGATTACATCCGTATCGGGTGGTTGGAAAAAGACTTTGTCATCAGGGATATCTAATGTTTGAACAACAATCTTCTTTAAACTGGTGAAGGCACCTTGTCCCATATCGACCGCAGCAATCAATAAATGGACATCGTTATTTTGATCTTTTCTAAGTTTGACTTTCGCGTGGATATGATCGGATTCACCACTTCCTGTAAAGCCACAGCCATGTAAAAACCAACTCATCCCAATGCCATGAAAACTATTTTCTTTTTTATAGTGTTCCCGCTTATAGACATAATCCGATTCTTTCATGACATGATGGATCAGTTGATCCATGATGATGGGATCACGGAAATGTCCTGAGGTGGACGTGAGATCGCCTTGTTTGGCAAGATGTTGATAGCGGAAAATAAAGCTATCTTTATGAAGTTTATTGGCGAGATGTTCCATAAACATCTCAATCGCAAAAATCATTTGTGGGGCACCAAATCCACGGAACGCTCCCGTGGGGACGGTATGTGTCTTGTAGACATCCCCCACCACATCCAAATGATCGATGGTGTAGGCATCGGTGATTGCAATCATCGACCGTGAGAGCACCACCCCTGATAAACCTATCGCTGCACCACCGTTTAATTTAACGTGCGCTTTAATGCCTAAAACATGGTCTTTTTTAACTACTGCTTCTAGCGTGATTTCAGAGGGATGCCGTTTGGTGGTGACGAGCATGTCTTCTTCTCTTTCTAAAATCAGTTTGATCGGCACATGCAAGTGATGGACAGCAACCGCGAGCTCACACGCAATCACCGAAGGATATTCCTCTTTCCCCCCAAACGCGCCACCGACAGCGGCTTGTATGATTCTTACCTGATCCTCTGGATAACCCAACGTACGAACCACCGCATTTTTGACATAATATGGACATTGAAGGGATCCTTTTAAGACAATCTTCTTTTCACCTTCTGGGTAACAGATGAACCCTTGAGGTTCGATATAAGCTTGTTCTTGATAACCGGTATGAAAGGTTTCTTGAATCACTTGATCTGCGTGTTGAAGGGCGTCTTGATAACTTCCTTTGGTTAGTGTTTTATGAATGACAGAGTTCGTGAGTTCAAAGGTAGGTTCAAGGATGTCATAATCCACTTTGATGGAAGCTAGTATCTCTTTAATCACTTTCCGATCTTTACCAATCACTAGAAGAATGGGTTCTCCGATATAGGTGACTTGATCTTTTGCAAATACTTTCCAATCCGATTCAATCATATTGACCACGTTGTCAGCAGGGATATGATGATGATCAATGATGAAATATCCCTCTGGAAGCGGCGGATAGTGGATATGTTTGATGTTCGCGTAAGGATGAATCGAGCGAAGAGTGATGGCATGATGCATGTTTTCCATCATGATGTCATTCACATAGATCGCTTTTCCAGAAAGTTTATCTGCTTGATCGACTTTGGGGACTGAATGACTAATCTTAGGCATAGCGTCCCTCCTTTCTAATCTCTCATCACAATGGCATGCGTCGGGCATTTGGTGACGCATAAACCGCATTCAAAGCACATCTTAGCGTCAAAGGTAATTTTATCTTTCATTTCGATTGCAAAATAAGGACAGACCTGAACACAAAGATCACACTTGATGCATTTCTCTTCGATCAATTCTGGAACCTGTCGTTTGTATTTCACGTCATTGGTTAATGTAGTATCGATCACTTCTTGTACAGAGTGAAAGCCATGCGCTTCTAGACGTTTAGGAAGATCCTCAATAATCTTTTTATAAAGCTGTTTTCCTTTGATTAGTGCAGCGGATAACATTTGAACTGCACTCGCTCCTGCAAGTAAAAATTCAATCACGTCATCCGCAGAAGCAATCCCACCCACACCAATCACGGTGAGTGAGGGTTCTGCTTTCTTAATCGTATACACCACCGCTAACGCGAGATGCTTAATCACAGGACCTGAGGTCCAAACAAAGCCTTGTTCATTGCCGTATTGAATCGATCTTGAATCAATATCGATCATCATTGTGGGTCCAAGAGAATTGATCGCGACCACACCATTTGCTCCATGTTCTTTAATCATATGGGCGAAGCCCGCCGGATTAGGAATATGAGGACTGATTTTCATATAGACTGGTTTATTTGTGTTTTTTCTGATGGTATCAATAGTTCCTGCAATCACTGATAAATCGGTGCCCACATAATGCGTAGATACTTCAAATGCATCGGCAAAAGGATCCAGTGCCGGAATCAAGATCTCCATATCCTCTTTGGTATATCCCACGCTGATGATCAATGGACGATCGTTATCTTTTTGATAAGAAGGTAGGAAGTCATGAAGCCAGGTCGAAAGTGAATGTTCACTCCACAGTTCACTATTCATCACAAACTGTCGATCCCCATAGATACAGGGTTTAGGAATGTGGGGATCTTTTGTAGAAATGGTCTTGGAGATGATGGCTCCACATCCCTCTTCTCTTAAAAACCGCATTTTATCATCATCACCGACCAGTGGTCCTGCTGCTGGCATTAAAGGATTTTCTAAGGTTAATCCATCAAAGGTTGTTTTTAGCATAAGTTTTCACTCCTAACGTTTGCCATAATCGTAATGCATCCTCGAAAGAGGCTTGATAATGTTTCATCCATTTTTGAGGAACTTGATAGTTTAATACCTTTGGCTTTCCTGCAATATACACATCTTTGGGTTTAAATGAAGAGAATAAACCAAAGAAGAGATGTCCAAATGCGTTTGTGTCATCGATTGGTGTCGGTGCCACATAGGGGATGACAAGTAAATCTGCTTGATAACCTTTTTTAATTCTTCCCAAAGAGATGCCAAAGAGATCTGATGCATAACGATAGGTCGTTTGAATGATTTCTAAAAGATCAGAAAGTCCAAACAAGTTGGGAGTTTGATCCTGGTGACGCATCTGGAAATACGTCATTAGATATTCAGAGGTCATCGCTTGTGAGATGCCATCATTTCCGATCAATATCGGAATCTTATGTTCGATAAAGCGATGAAGATCAGGTGTTCCAACGGAGTTATTCATGTTGGAAGACATATTGATCGCGACCACAGATTGAGACTCTTGAATAAGTTTTAGTTCATCATCATTCACGTGAATCGCATGGGCAAGAATACTTCCCTTATTTAATAGTCCATGATCATAGAGTCTATGAATAATGGGTTTATGATACTTTTCAAAAGAATTGTTTTCATCGTCTTGACTTTCAGCGACATGGATATGAATCGGGGCATCCCCAATCACTTTTTTTACTTTCTTTAACGTTTCATCCGAAAGACTTGAGGAGGCGTGAAGCCCAAAAAGTCCTTGGGTCATAGAATTTTTGTATTTGGTTAAAAACTGCATGTTTTCTTCGATGCATGCATCGACATCAAAACGGTCCGAAGTTTCAAACGCGAAGGCTCCACGCATGCCAAGCGTATCGACAATCACGCGCTTTAATACTTCTAAACTTCCTTTAATATCTTTTCCACTGGCGTGATGATCGATGATCGTCGTCACACCGTTTTTCATGAAGTCCACCCCAAAGATCATCGCGCTTGACTCGATCATTTTTAAATCCAGCTCAGCATCCATCTTCCACCAAATTTGATCTAAAATCTCTTGAAAGTTCTTTGGTTGAAAGGGAATAATCATGCCTCTGGCTAATGCGGAATAGATATGGGTATGACCACAGATCAAGCCGGGTAAAATGAGATTGCCTGTTTGATCGATGATCTCATCCTCATCGTGAGGAACGAAATCTTTCATCGGACCCATATCGATAATCGTTTCATCAAAGCGAAGATAGACATCCTGTTGATAGGATGAGAAATCATAATAGCTAGCATGAATAAATGTTTTCAAAACGTGATGTCACTCCCTTCAATCCAACGACCTGTGTGAGGAAATACTTTATGATTATGATAGACGATTTGTCCTCTGATCATCGTTGTGATCACTTCACCATAGCCTTCGAGTCCCGTATACATCGAGTAGTCCGATGTTGCGTGAGGTTCCCCAATCAAATAAAGGTGCGGTTTAACAAAAATGATATCGGCATCATAGCCAATCTCTAGTTTTCCTTTTTGGCGAAGCCCTTGAATCATCGCAACCCTTTCACTCATTTTATCGATGGCTTCATCACCCATCAACGCTCGCATGAGAGACAGTGAGGATTCAATTCCGCCTACCCCTAAGGGGATTTCTTTGAGAGTTGCTTTTTGTTTATCTTTCTTCATAAATGCACAGTGATCGGTGCCTATGGTTTGAATAGACCCGATATTCTTCTTCAAGAGTTCTTGTTCTTCCTTTGTCCGTAACGGCGGTGCAAAGGTATAAAGATAGCCTTGATCTTGATTCCAAACTGAAGCATCAAAAAGAAGGTACTGAGGGCACGTTTCTAAGAAAAGATGCGTGCCAATGATGTCTTGATAAGATTGAATCAACGCCTCTAGCGTGAATCCAGAGGATAGGTGAACCATATAGAGATACCCACCTGTTTCTTTAACGAAAGAGGCGAGTTTAAGTGCTTCGCTTGTTTCAGCAAGACTCGGTCTTGATTTAAGTAAATCTTTATAGGTATAACTCGGTTCTAACGTGATGAGCGCATCATTTTCAATATGTGCTAAGACTAAGAAATGATATTTCTTTGATAGTCTTAATAGCTCATAAATCGCCTCATCATCGGTTCTTCGGTTCGAATCAGAATAGGTTGTAAAAAGTTTTAATGTATGCATGCCGAGTGATTTCATCTTTTTGACATAATCTTCAAGATCACACTTGGGAGACTTGATGGTTGCGTGAAAGGTGTAATCGATCATCGACGCTTCTGCTTGTTTTCTTCTCTCGAAATACGCTTTTTCTAAAGCATCCGGATGATCGGTGGGTTCGAGAAAATCGATGATGGATGTCACCCCTCCATAGAGGGCTGCACGACTTCCTGTTTCAAACGTATCCACAGATTTGATCCACCCAAGATCCAATTCAAAATGGACATGGGGATCAATCATTCCTGGGAGAACTTCAAAGCCTTTGACATCGATGATGCGTTCCGCAGGTAAAAGTTCATGGGAGATGTGGGCAATTTTTTCTCCATCTAAGTAAATATTTTTATATTGCCACGTGTGATTTTGATAGATACGTCCGTTAATAATGGCTTGATCATACATAAGGAATGCTCCTTTCTATAACATCACGCAGGTTCCATGGAGATGATAATGATCCATCACTTGATCTAAAAATGAATCTCTGACGGTAAGGATAAGGTCGATGGATGCTCTTAGTGCTTCTTTGATAATGGCATCAAACCCCTGACCCGAAAGTTCCCATCGACCAACTTCATCGATATAGATAGGGTTAACCTTTTGCAAAATCATGTTTCGGTAAGTCTCCATCATCTCTTGATACACATCGATATCCACAAGATAAGGCCCAATCTTCATGGGGTGATCCTCACTTTTGATCGTACCTTGGTGCGTGAGTAGGGATTTCGTTTCACCCGTCGATAACCTCATGGCGACAAACCCTAACACATCTGTTCCCTTCATCTGTTTTAAAAGGGCAAATCCATCGCCTTGTTGATGAATCTTATAGTGCTCCAAGAGTCGTGTTGTCTTACCTGAATCTTGTTTACCAGTAATGAGTGTCGTCATGGTTTTTATCCCGCATATGGAGATGACCTTGTTTTTCATGTTCAATGACAAGGAGTTCACTGGCGATGGAAATGGCGATTTCCTCAGGAGAACCACCGCCTAAATCTAAACCGATTGGTGAGTAAAAGAAGGATAGATCAATCTCTTTTCCAAAGGTAGCGTAGGTTGCTTGTAAATAGTCTTTAAGCTTTTCTAAACTACACATCATACCGACATATTTCGGTTTAAATTTCATCGCTAAAATGGTGTTGATCACATGATAGTCGTGCGTATGTGAAGGAGTACAGACAACGACTAAACTGTTGTCTTTGATTCCTTTTTCTTTGATGAAATCGGCAAACTTCTCATGATATGTCACATCTGCATCTTCAAACTTTTCGACGATGTGATCTCGTTCATCGATCATCGTGAGATGAAATTGAAGTGGCTTCAAGACTCTCGCGAGTGCTTGACCAACATGACCTCCTCCAAAAATATAGACATAATTCTTATACCCGATAAATTCATAATAAAGCGTGACTTTTCCGCCACACACCATCGGTAGTGTGACGGTCTGATCGATCACTTTTCCCTTATCTAAAAGATATTTCTCGGTGAGATGGGTACGACTCTTGATCAGTTTCTTCGCCTTTTCAATCGCATAGTGCTCAAGCGCACCTCCACCTACCGTGCCAAAAAACTCACCGCTTTCGCATACGAGCATTTTCTTTCCAACTTCAACAGGACCTTCTCCTTCTTTTTCAGTCGCTGTTACCAAAACCATATCGATGCCTTTGGCTTGATATTGTGCTATTTTTTGATAGAGATTTTGCAAAGTCATCACCTCATTTGATTTCGTCTAATGAATAAAATAGGTCGCAAGCATCGCGAGAATCATCATTCCTAAAGAGAATGCTAAACGAGGATTCCATGTCAACGTCACACGTTTTTGAAGCTTTATCCATCCTAGATAAAGCACTATCAAAAAGAGTCCTCCCATACTGCCATAGACCCACATGAATTCGATGGTCGCATCCATTGAGGCAAGCTGTGGAAAATTAAATCCTGTGATTTGATGATTGATGACATCATTGATTAAGAAGAGTCCTCGCCATAAGAATGAGACCAATCCTAAAGCGAGCATCGTGATGCCTTGAGGTGACTTTTTGGCGATAAAGACGACACCCACCATGACAAGTGATTGAATCATGATAGCAATCATCGGATTATATGTTTTGATCGGTAAAAGACCAGGCATCAAGAAATTGATGGATTTGATGGAAGCGGCGATCAGTCCAATCCACATGAGTGACCATGGACTCTTGAGTTTTTTCTCTGCCATCATTAAGATGATCGCAGCGAGTGGAAACATAATACTTCCCGAAATTAAGATGGGTAAAAAATGAAGTGCATAACCTAAGGTTGCTTCAAGCAAGCCCCAGATTGAACCAAAGAATAGTAGGGTAGCTAACTGTTTTCTCATTTATGTGTCTCCTTTTGTTTTTGAATGGCTTGATAGATTTTTTCAGGTGTGATCGGTAAATCGACGATACGAACGCCACATGCATGATAGATCGCATTGGCTAATGCAGCTGGAGGTGTATCAATCCCGATTTCACCGACAGATTTCGCACCAAAGGGTCCAGAAGGTTCATAGGATTCGGCAAACTCTGTTGAAAACTTCTTGACATAATTCGCATTAGGAATCTTGTATTCAGCCATGTTGTTCGTGATCAGATGTCCATCTTTCTTATATTTCACGGCTTCAAGAGAGGCCATACCGATGCCTTGCATCAGACCACCTTCGACTTGACCTCGTGCAAGATGAGGATTGATGGTGGTCCCGCAATCGACGACGGATGCATAATGCAAGATCTCATATTCAAACGTCTTGGTATCCAGTTCAATCTCCACATAACCTGCCATAAAGGGCGGTGGCGATTTGTGTCCGACATAGGATTCGGTCACGGTCAGTTGTTTTTGATCATGGTTATAATAAAGTCGATTGGATAAATCGCTTAGTGAGATCTCTTGATCCCCGGATTGAAAATGATGACCATCAAAACTAATCGTATCACTATCGACATGAAGCGCTCTTGCTGCTTCTTCATGAAGGGCTTCAAGCATCTTAACCGCTGCTTTATAGACCGCATTACCTGAAACATAGGTGGTACTTGATGCATACGCTCCAGTATCAAAAGGTGTCAAATCTGAATCTGACGAATACACGATTACTTTATCGACGGTTGTCATAAGGACTTCAGCAGCAATCTGCGCTAAAATCGTATCGCTTCCTTGTCCAATGTCGGTGGCACCGACCATCAGATTATAAAAGCCATCATCGTTTAACTTAATCGTGGCTGCTCCCATATCAATATAGGGGATCCCACTGCCCTGCATGGCAATCGCCATTCCAACACTGCGTACTTTATCTTTGCTGATCTCTCGTTTCGGATAAAGATGATCCCATCCGATCAGCTTAGCCCCACGTTCGAGACAATACTCGAGTTTGCATGTGTCCATCATCATCGCGGTTCCTTCAGTACCTTCACCCATGATGGCGAAAATAGGACTTGTTTCATTTTCCTTCATCATGTTCATTCGTCTTATATCCAGAGGACTCATGCCAAGTTGATGGGACAGTTCATCAATGATGGATTCTAAGGCGAAGTTTCCTTGAATCGCCCCATAACCTCTAAAGGCACCCGCGGGAGTATGATTGGTATAGACCACTTGACCCGCGAAGCGGACCGCGTCGACTTTATTATAAAGAGGGAGTACTTTGGACCCCGTCACCATAAAGACGGTGAGTGCATGTTCCCCATAAGCCCCTGTATCGGATAATACAAAACAATCAATGGCTCGAATTTTCCCGTTTTTCATCGCACCAATCTTCATCGTAATCTTCATAGGATGACGACTGTAGGTTGATTCATACACTTCTTCACGGGTATACACGATCTTCGATGGTTTCTTGGTCATCATCGTGACAAGGGCAACAAACATTTCTCCGTGGAGTGCTTGTTTCCCACCGTAGCCACCGCCGACACGCGGTTTGATGACACGAATTTTTGAAATGGGAATACCAAGGGTTTGTGATAGGATTCTTCTGACATGAAAAGGTGTTTGTGTGGAACTATAAATCACTAAACGATTTTGATAGTCAAGACGAGCATTTGCGGTATGAGGTTCAAGCATTGTGTGTGCTTGTGCTTGGGTGGTATAGGTATTTTCCACCACGACATCACATGTGGTCATGACCTGATCGACATCACCCACGTTCATTTTATACTCAGCGGCTTGATTCTTTTTTGGCTCAAAGCCTATGGGAAACATCTCACAGATTCCTTCTTCTGGGTGAATGATGGAGGGATGGCCATAGGCATGATCCATATCTAGGACGGGTTCTAAAATGTCATAGGTCACTTCAATTAATGATAGGGCTTGATTCGCAATTCTTTCATTGACGGCTGCTACACAAGCCACTTCATCACCCACATAGCGAACGTATTCATCTAAAACGAACTTATCATGAGGTGAAGGTTCAGGATAGCCTTGACCCGCACGGGTGAATGATTTTCTTGGAACATCCTTATGTGTTAAGACGAGTTCAACACCGGGAAGTGCTTTGGCTTTTGAGGTATCGATTGAAGTGATTTTTGCAAAGGGGTGAGGACTTCTCAAGATCTTAATGATCAGTGATTTAGGTTCTGCTAAATCATCGGTATAGGCTTTTCTACCTAACAAAATCCCTTTTCCATCCACCGATGGAATTTTTTGATTGACAGCTTTCATTTTTTCACCCCCAGATAATCTTTAATGGCTTTAAACTGGGCTTGATATCCCGAACAGCGACAAAGATTTCCGATAATGTAGTGTTTAATTTCATCATCTGTTGGATTCTTTAGTTCCTTTTTAAGTGCATAAATGGTTAAGGCAATCCCTGAGTTACAAAATCCGCATTGATCGGCCCCTTCATGACCAAAAAGATCAGCGATCACTTCGATCTCATCTTGGATACCTTCTACGGTGGTCACGTGTTTACCTTCCATGGATAAGGTGAGTAAACTGCATGATAACATCGGTTTATCATCAACAAGTACCGTGCATACCCCACAGCTGGAGGTATCACATCCGCGGCGAACACTGATCATTTCTTCACCACGCAGTGTATCTAATAGGTATTCATCGGGTTTTGCATCATAATAGATCTTCTTCCCATTTAAATGAAAGGATACCATCATTTGGAATACACCTCCTTCAGTCCTCGTGCAATATAGGTTTCAGCCAGTAATTTTCTATAGGATTCCGATCCCCGATCATCCTCACCAAAACGGAGTTCTTGAACCCCTTGTTGAGCGACTTTTGTAAAGAGTACTTCATCAAAAGTCTTTGAATCCTTTATTAGCTTGATAGCTTCGGTGGTGAGTTTTGCGCGTTGAGGTCTTCCTCCAACCGCGATCTTCGTTTCTTTTTCTTTAAAGATGGCTACATTGACCACACAGAAGTCGTTGATCACTTGTGCTACCTTTTTGAAGTATCCATGACCTTCTTGTTTTTCGATGATCAGATGGGTAAGTATTTTTGTACGATCCCCTTTATCCTCTAAAAAAGCTTCAAGTGGTTTGATTTCATCTGGGTATAACTTCACAGAAACATTTAACGTGAGAAGCGGTGTCAGGATATCTGAAAATGAGAATTTGCTAAAAATAGAACCCCCAATGGTTGCGATATGTCTAAAGTTAACTCCCATAATCGATCCTAATGCTTGACTTAAAAAACCATCCCCTAAGGCCTTGATACTCTGATGAACTTCCATGTCTCTTAAGGTCGTGAGGGCACCGATGGTAATCTGTTTTTCATCTTCTTCAATCGCACTTAATCCAAGTTTGGATAGATCAATCAATTGATTGAGTATGCGATGGGTATACTTCATCCATGTCCCTCCTCCTAAAAGTGCATTTTTAGGATTTTCTTTGAGACGTTGATGGGCATCCTCGAGTGAGGTTGCCACATAATATTCTTTCACATGCACCATATTATTCCTCCTTTAAGCGTTTGATCTCTTCATAGATTTCTTGGGTATCAATGTCAACTAAAATATTGGGATCCTCGACGGGTATGGTTTCAAACCCCATACGATTCCTAAAATGCTTCAGTGTTCCATCACTGGGTTCCCTTTTCAACCTTTTGATCATCGCATACCTGATCAAAAGAGGATGTCCTCGTTGCTCATGATAACTAGGGACACACAGATCATCTGAACATTGAAGGAGTGCTTCATAGGTTGTTCCTGCGACAAAAGGACAATCTCCTGGAAGCAAAAAAGAGTCTTCATGCGTCATGAAAACTCCTTTTTTAATCGATGAAAACATGCCTTTATCATAATCCGCATTAAAAACACATGTCACCATTGGATCATATTTGACGAGTGAAGAAATGGTGTCATTGTCATGTCCTGTCACGATAAAGATGTGCGTCACATAAGGACGCATGCCATCAATCGCATGTTCAAGTAAGGTTTTCTCTTGAATCTTAAACAACATCTTATTGGACTGTGCTCGACTTGAATAACCTGCTGCTAAGATGACTCCTTGTGCCATAAAAGCGCCTCATATCTTAATTTTAAAACAAGGGCTTCATCGGGTTGGATAAGAAAAATCATGCCATTGCGTTACGCACGTTTTTGAAAAGAATGTCTTGACTATAGCATAGCACTATATACGAAAATAAACAACACTTTATGAGTAAAGTGGTGTTTGAATCACATGATAAACTCATGAAATCAGAAGAAAGAAAAAAGAACCATTCATAATGAACGGTTCTTCTAAAGATTAATTATCGTAGGTTAACCCATACCCAAAGGGGAATAAGTAATCATTGGGGTTATAATTTACAGAATTCGAATTTTGACCAAATTTGGTGGAATCGTAATACCAAACAAATGGTGTTTTCCCTGTGAAATTATAGTCACCAAAGAATACATCAGCAATCCCATTGCCGCCTTCACTGCCTGGTAACCATGCAGCGACAAACGCATCAAAATGTTGGAGAATGTTATTGATGAGTAGAGGTCTACCAGAGAGTAAGATTCCAACCACATTCTTGCCTGCAGCTTGTGCATTTTGGGCAATTTGAATGGCTGCAGCATTTCCTGGGTGTGCTCTTCTTCCCGTAGTTATACCTAAATCTTGATCATCGCCATGATACTCAGCATAAGGTGTTTCAGCTAGCACAACAATGACTGTATCCGCTTGTGAGACATCGGTCACTAACGATCCTGTGGATCCGATTAACGCTTCAGCAAAGCCATCGTAGATAGTAGTAGCTCGAGCTTCTTTTCGATATTGAGCAAATCCAGCTTGTGCACCACTTTCAGGGTCAACAGCACCTTGCCATCCCAAAGACCATCCTCCAAACATTAAACCAAAATCATCTGCCCCTGGTCCAACAATCGCGATCTTTTGATTCTTCGAAAGAGGAAGGGAGTTATTGTTGTTTTGTAAAAGGACAAGCGATTTACGTACTGCTTCTCTTGCCACATCCAAATGCGCTTCATCCGCGAGTAATTCAGGTTGATATCTGAAAATATCTTCTGTGAATAAACCACGCTTGTACTTAATCGTTAAAATTCGACGAACCGCATCATCGATTCTAGATTCAGAGATATCGCCATTATTGTATCCTGCAAGGATGTCATTATAGGCAGCTTTCCAATCATTAGGTTCCATGAGCATATCGATCCCTGCGTTGACTGAGTCGACGACTTGATCATAATGACTTCCTGGTAATTGATGAATCGCATCATAGTCAGAAATAATAAATCCTTCAAATCCCATTTCATCTTTTAATACGGTTTGAATCCAGTATTCAGAACCATGCATTTTCGCTCCTCTGATAGAAGAGTAAGAAATCATGATGGTATCCACACCTGCATCAATTGCTTCTTGATAAGGAGGTAAGTGAATGTCTCTAATCTGTTGATCTGTTAAGAGTGCATTACCTTGGTCAATGCCTCCTGAGGTACCACCATCCGCGACAAAGTGCTTCGCAGTGCCGCTAACGCCGGCATCTTGTAAGCCTTCAATGAAGGAGGCAACAAGCCCTGAGACTAACGCGGTATTTTCACTTAAACTTTCATAGGTTCTTCCCCATCTCGCATCCTGAGCAATACTGACTGCGGGAGCAAACGTCCAAGAAATTCCAGTTAATCTTGTTTCAATCGCGACAACTTCACCGATTCTTCTCATAAGTTCAGGATCATTGGCTGCACCAAGTCCGATATTGTGAGGGAATAATGTGGCATTAAGTAAGTTATTATTTCCATGAACCGAATCCGTACCAAAGATAATGGGGATTCCAGCTGAACTTTCTTGAGCACCTAATTGATATAGGACATACATTCTAAACCAATCATCGATATCATCACCTGGGATCGATCCACCACCATTGAGGACTGATCCTAAATTGTAATCTCTAATATCTGAGGGTGAAACACTACCGCGTTCACCTTGAATCATTTGACCCACTTTTTCTTCAATGGTCATGGTTGATAATAAGGTATTGACATATGATTCCATATCGGTTAAGTCAGGTGCTGTCCATACGGCACTTCCAGGGTTATCAAACTGTGTGATAATTTCAAACGATTCAACGATCTTGATCTCTTTAAAGATGACTTCACCAAGTTCGCTTGCTGAAATGTCTCCTAAGAAGATATTGAATTTTCCATTATCATAATCGCCATCAGAGATGGCATATCCAGTGAATGTTTGATATTCACTGGTGAGTGAAAGTTTTTGTTGAAACATGCGTGTTTGATCATTACGTTCAAACGCAACACCAATCTCTCTACCGCTCGCAACATTGGTTTTTGCAGTGATGGTAAAAGTGTAGCGATACCCCGCGATAAAGTCAAAGCCTTCATAGCCGAAGAGTGTTTCCCAGTCCGTTGATGTCACACGTGTCACATTCACTACTAAGATGGGATAATTTCCTTCCATCTCTGAGTTCATCGTCATATTTGACGCTCCGATGGATGTTTTGACTAATCCTGTTGTCTGGTAGGTATCCCAGGTAAAATCCACGGGTTCAACATATTCAATGACGGTAATATCAATGACTTCGGAATGAGTTCCAAAATCGCTATCGATATAAGTAATAATCACCTCAAAGTCACCAAGTTGTGAAATCTTGCCATCCATGATCACAAGCGTGGTGGTGATCATGCTATCTAGTACAGTGACATTGCCTAAAATGCTGTTATCAATCTCGAACCATGTGGTAAAATCAGGCGCATCATCGCCTAGATATAACACATTGGTCGCTTCTTCAGTTACTGTAATTTCGGTGGTATTGGTAGGTGTTTCTTGATCTTGACACGCGGTGATTCCAAGTACCAGCAAAAATAACATCGAAACCAGTAGTATTTTTTTCATTCATTTTCTCCTGTTTTATTTTTTTATCGACATCATGCCCATAGGGATTATATCATACATTTTTGTAAACTAAAACGCTTTCGTAACTAGTTTTTAATCTTTTTACGTGTGTGATTATAAGAAAAAGCCCCTAGAGGCTTTCTTAAAAGTTGGATTTTTATGGGAAACTAGCGGGAGTTAGTGATTCCTCAGGTTTGATTAATAAACTTTTCTTAATTCGATAACCCCTTGATTGTTACCAATGGGATCGGGTGCTTTATCAAACCAACGCATCGCTTCTTCTTCACTACGAACATCGATGAGGAAAAAGCCAGCGATGTGTTCTGATGAAGGGTAAAAAGGTCCTTTTGTCATCAATTTATTACCATCAACAAATGAGATCCTGATCGCTTCTTTCGTGGGATGAAGCCCCTTAGCCATAATCTTAATCCCGGCATCCTCTAATAAATCATTGTAACGATCCATTTGCAGCATTAACTCTTTAGAGGGTGCCTTTTCTTCTTCAGATTGATTCGAAGCTTTCACGATGATCATATACATCATCATTCTCACCCATTATCCTTTCTTTATTCAAAAACAATGACTAGCCTCACACGGATTCGTTTTGATCAATTCTTTTTAACAAATCATCGGTGATTTCTTGATACATCTTCGCATCAATTTTATACTTCCAACGATAAATCACATACGAGATTAAAATCAAAAGAAGCGGAATAATGATCATCGCGGAGCGTAGGCTTAACAACATACTTTCAGTCACATTTGAACTGATCAATGCGCGAGCATCTTCGGTGGATAAGTTAGGGTTCGCTGCTTTCGCATCGGTCAGAGGTTTAATGACTTTCTCATTTAACCCTGAAAACGCGAGTGTCATCGTCACCACAAACGTTTGAACAGCGGTTGCTAATTTAGTGACAAACGGATTGATCGCGAACACGATCGATTCATTTCTTGTCCCTAATTTCCATTGACCATATTCAATGGTGTCTGCAAGCATAACCAATACAAGCACTTGAATAAATCCTTGTCCACTAAACAAAATGAGTCCAGCAAGACCGATGAAGACCATATTCATCGGTAAAAGATATCCCACACTCATGAAAAGGATGTAACCTACAGTGATCATCGCAATCGCGATTAAATATAGTTTTTTTCGACTAATTCGCTTCATTAACGCTGGGAAAATCCCCAAAGCAGTCAATTGACTGACCGCTAAGATCGCAGAAAACATTGTAAATTCTGCCCCACCATATTTATTAAAATCATAATTGAAGAAATAAATGCCTAACGCTGTCGTGATAAAATATCCGACATTGAATAAGAAGATAGCAACAATGATAACGACAAGCTGATCATTCTTAAAGATGATCTTGACCATATCTAAAAGTGTGGTCTTTTTATTATCTGATTGTGTGATCTTATTTTTGGGTTGTTTCACAAAGAAGAAGACCATCACTTGAGAGATTACAAAGATCACGCAAATGACAAGGGCGATGATGGAGAATGCTTGTTTAGGTCCACCCCCAAAGTTTTGATAAATGATGGGGACGAGCGCGATGGTTAAAAACATCCCGACACTCGCGAAGATTCTCGCTAATGCCCCAATCGATTCTCTTTCTTTGGGATCGGTGGTGAAACTCGGATACATGGACCAATAAGAGATATCATTCATGGTAAAGGTCATGCCCGAAAGAACATAGAGAATGCCAAAGACAACAACAAACGCGGTACCACTTAATCCTAAATCTTGAAAAAGAAAGTAAAACACAATCGCGGAGCTGATCGCGCCAATCAGAATCCATGGTTTAAATTTCCCAAAGCGTGATTTGGTATTATCAACGATGGTTCCCATCATGGGATCGTTGATGGCATCCCATACTCTTGCAATCGCAATAATCGTTCCTATAGAGATCAATTGCCAATTTTCAACACCGAGGGCATCCGTTAAGAAAACGATTAAAAAATTGGCATAAAGTGCATACATCATATCGCGTCCAATACCACTCATGGCATAGACATACTTACTGGATTTGGTCATCTTTTGTTCATTCATGCTTGCATTACCTCTGCTTTTTGTCTTAGTTTTTTAAGTCCTTTGAATACATGTCCATTCATCATATCCACAAGTCCTTGGGCTTGGGTAAAACTCACCTTTCCTGCGGAGAACAAACTCAACATATGCAAAGGTGTCTCCATCACCGTTTTTTTCGCCATTTCAAGAAGGTCAGGACTCATGTCTTTGGCTTCTTTGATGGCTTGTTTAACAATCATCTTTCCAATCAAATACCCCATCATGGTATGTCTTGTATCATCTAAGGTTGATGATAAGGAATAGGGGCGTTTTCTTTTGATACTTCTTGGAGGAAGGGGGAAGGGAATGAGCTTTTGAAAATCAGAAGGATCGTAGGTGTATTTATGATAGCTCATTTTTGGATGATGCACTTCTTCACCTAAAACCTCGATATCAAACGTTTCAATCTCGTGCTGGCAATCTTTTCCAATAATGATCTGATAAATTCCCTTTTCAACAATAAATCGTTTCTTATAAAGATCGTAGTACTTGAAATCTTCAAAAGGAATGTTTATCGTAACGGATGTTGATTCACCAGGATTGAGTTCAATCTTTTCAAAGGCTTTGAGTTCACGTCGTGCTTTGTAGACCGTAGACTCATTGTTTTGAAGATAGATTTGTACGACTTCTTTACCTTTATAGTCACCTGTGTTTTGAATCGTCATCTCAATCTCTACATGATCATCTTTGCCTTCAACACGGATGTTGTCATAACTAAATGTCGTGTAGGAAAGACCGTAACCAAAAGGATAGCGTACTTGTTGATTGAAGGTTTGATAATAACGGTATCCGATAAAGATGGATTCATCATAATAGACGGCGTGATTATCTGCGGTGAGCTTGACATTGCATTGATGAATATCATCAATCCATGTCTCAGCGAGTCTTCCAGATGGATTGGCTTTTCCATATAGAAGATCAAGGATAGCTCTGGCTGATCCTTGCCCTCCTAGGTAGGCAATCAACAAACCTTTGAGATAATCATGTTCAAACGACACATTCATTACCGAACCGCCTAATGCAACACCGACGATCTCTGAGTTGACTTCGTAGATTTTCTTAAGAAGATCCACTTGTTTTTGTGGGATGTTTAAGTGTTTACGATCAAAGCCTTCCGCTTCTTCTTTTTCGGGAAGTCCAAAGAGATAGATAATCTTATCCACATCTTTGGCAAGGTGCAGTGCTTCTTTTTCAAGTTCTGAATTGTCCGTCTCATCTAAAGCATATCCTTTAGTGTAGGTCACCTGATTTGAGTATTCCCCACAAATCGCGTCGATCTGTTCGATCTTGGTGGGATTGATGTGGCTAGAGCCAGCGCCTTGATAACGGATGTTTTCCCCAAATCCACCCACAATCAAGACTTTTTCAGATGTCTTTAACGGGAGAATATGTTGATTTTTAACTAAAACCATGGATTCTTTGGCAATTTTGACCGCTTTTTCGTGATGTGCTTCAGGATCAAAGGTTTCGTTCTCAAACGTTTTGTATTTCTTTATCATATCGATGATACGATCAGATGATTTGTTGATCGCCTGTCGAACGGCATCTTCTTGGCTTTGTGCTAAAATCTCCCGGGTACGATATCCCATCGATGATGGCATCTCTAAATCGGTTGTGGCTTTAAGGGCATTCACGCGGTGGTGAATTGCACCCCAATCGCTTACCACAACACCATAATAGTTCCACTCTTTACGTAAAACTTGAGTTAAATAAGGGTGTTCAGTCGCGTAATGTCCATTGATTTTGTTATAACTTGCCATCACGGTTGCTGGATTTTCTTTGATCACGCGCTCAAATGCTTTTAAATAGATTTCTCTTAACGCTCGTTCATCGACGATGGAATCAGAGGTGAACCGATAGGTTTCCTGGTTATTAGCAAAAAAGTGTTTGACCGAGGTTCCTACGCCCTGTTCTTCGATCGCACGCACAAAGTGCGCCACGAGTTCTCCTGCTAAATAGGGATCTTCTGAGAAATATTCAAAATTTCTACCACAAAGCGGTGAGCGTTTCATGTTGATCCCTGGACCTAAAATGACATTGACCCCCAGTGCTTTAGCTTCCTGTGCCATCGCTTCACCCATGTTTTTTAGTAAGTCTTTGTCAAAACTACACGCCAAAAGACTCGCCGTGGGAAAACACGTCGCTGGAAAACTGCCTTTGGCACCTAAGTTATCTGTGGACTCGATCTGTTTTCTTAATCCATGAGGGCCATCGGCCATCATGAGTAAAGGGAGACCCCCGATGGGCTTGGTATGCCATACGTCAAGTCCATCCAATAATTGGGCTTTTTCTTCTAAACTGAGTTTCATAACACATTAACCTCTTCAAGGATTACGTATGGACCCGATTCAATCTTGATCCATCCTCTGCCTGCTTTATTCGCTTTGATATAAAATCCTATGGCACCACCCAGTAAGGATCGTTGATTGGGACCGATCAGTTCAATCACCCCTTCAGTTGTGATTGTCACAGGATCAAACGCATAGGAGAGAAGTTCTTGATGCTGATCCACTTTTTTGATGACGTATCGCTTGACATCATAGGTGTCTGAAACGGATAAATCTTTATCATTATGCTCTAAAACTAGATCGCATGTCTTTAACGATTCTTTAGTGATCACTTTCATTAACGTATCGTTTTTATAGCCTTCAAAACGATACACCGTTTCCTTAGAACCCCATCCTGTCATATAGGTATAAAACAGGCGAACGGCATCATCATAACTGCGCTTATATTTCTTTAAAATATAGAGCATCTTCAGTTTGAACTTTAAGGGGAGATGATTGCCGTAGATGGCAGCAGCTTTTAACACCGATTTGGTGATTTCTGCATCTTTTTCTGTCATTTTTTCTTGGTTTTTTAGTGTTTCTCCGATGTAGTCATCAATGACTACAGGAGGATGATTTAAATGAGGATATCGTGTTTGATTCGGATAAAACGTTTTGATAAATACATCGTTTTTATAGAGTTTGACATAATCAAGGTTCGTCAAGATATAGATATCACCCAGATTACCCGCAGGATGATCACCTAAGTTCATGGATGATGTGACTTCCATGAACACGCCATCTTCAACTTGGCTTTGATACGCATAGCTTGCGACTTTAGGAATGCGAAACATATCGAGAACGCCGTGATAACAAATCTTATCCCCACTACCAAACTCTTTATGAGTATTGTAATCAGCAAAAACCCAACCGATCGCTCCTGCAATCTTCTTTTTCGGATCTTTTGCATCATTCATGACATTCAAATGTCTTAATAGATGTGAGATGCGTTTCTTCTCATCATCAAAACGTTTGGTGGGAAACATATGTCCATTATATTCAGTGACGAGATAAGGGACATCCCCGATAATCTTCTTCTTATCTTCAACACCTGCATTATTGCCGGTATGTGAGAAATCGTTATACGTATAAACATCTTCTAAGAATTCGCTTTTGGCGAAGTTTCTAACCCCTCCTGTGGGTCTTGTAGGGTCTAGGGAACGCGCAAGTGTATTGGCTTTTTGATAGAAATCATGATCATCCGCAGATTCGTTAATACGAACTCCCCACATAATAATGGAAGGATGGTTCCTGTCACGTTCAATCATCGCTTTTACATCGTGTAAGCTTTGTTCCTTCCATGATTCATCGCCGATGTGTTGCCAGCCGGGGATTTCTTCAAAGACTAAGAGACCAATCTCATCACAGCGTTTTAGAAAATGGGAAGAGACGGGATAATGAGAGGTGCGAACGATGTTGCATCCCAGTTGATACTTGAGGATATCCGCATCTTCTTCCTGCGCGGATTTAGGCATCGCATAACCGACATAAGGATAGCTTTGATGGTGGTCGAGACCTTGTAGAAAGACTTTCTTCCCGTTCAAATAAAAGCCATCTTTCTCAAATTTGGCTTCTCTGATTCCAAAAGAAAAGCTATAGGTATCGCGGCTACGTTTGTGTTTATACTCTAAGACAAATTGATAGAGAAAAGGATGATCGAGATCCCATAATATGGCATCAGGCACGCTGAATGGATAGTCGATTTGAGGCTGGTTTAGATTGAGAATTTCCGTCCAAATGATCTCATCTTCTTGTTTTAGGTGGACGGTTAGCTCACCTTCACCCACACTTGAAGTTACATGAAGTATGAGATCTGTGACCTTCTTTTGTTCGACATATGCATCTACGATATACGCCTCATCCGTGACGATCAAATTCACTTCACGGTAGATACCTCCATAGCCCAAATAATCGACCACACCACCAAACGGTGGGATCGATGGATCTTCTGAGGTGTCCACTAAAACGAGTAGACTCATCGTTTTTCCTATGGTGATTTTCTTTGTAAGATCAACTTCAAAAGGCGTATAACCACCTTTATGGGTCATCACATGGGCGCCATTGATATATATCTCGGCACGATGCGCTACACCTTCAAAGCGGAGACGAACAATCTTTTTTAGATAGGACTCGTCAAACTCAAGGAAGCGAATATAACTAAATCGTCCCCACGTGATACTCTCATCAAAATAATGATAAGGGATATCCACCGTATTATGGGGGAGTTCAATGGATGTCATATCACGTGTTGATTGCGTGATTTGGATATCTTTTTCATCGTAGGTTTTAAAAAACCATTCACGATTGAGGGGAATGATTTTCCGCATCATAAGGCTACCTCCTGGCTAGGTTTGATATGGTAGAGCATCGAGCCGAAGTCTCCAATCAAACGTGTTTGATCATTATAATAGGTTCCCATAAACTGTTGTTTTAGTTTATAGCCTTCCTTAAAGACTTGACCACTTATCGTGACCTCTTCTTTGGCATTATCAAGCATCTTGTACTTACCGATCTTACGCATGAAAAATCCATAAGGATTGAGTTTGATGGGAAGTGCATGCACGATTAAATGCCCGAATCTAGAGAGGGGCATCCGCTGATCGAAGGTCTTCATCTGGTAGATTCGATGGGGATCTAGATGATGAACCTTGAGGGTTTCAAAGGATGGGCTTGCTTGAGCAAGTGTTTGAAACATGCCCACGACATGTTCATCTTCTAAAGAGACTTGCCACTGATAGTGGTAAGAATCTTTCTTATCATATCGTGTTAAACGTCCTTGTTGAAAAAGACGACGGTTATCTTTATAATACTGAATCTGTTTTTGGATCTCTTTCTTTTCAGCAAAACTGAGATACTTAAAGTTTAATTCATAACCCAAGATACCAAAACTTGACACATTGAATCGTGTGGATAATGGGGTCATGCGCAACGTTTGTGCATGGGGAGCAAGCGAGACGTGATTACTGATCGTAGATAGGGGATATAGATAACTTAATCCTTCTTGGATTTTTAATCGTTCCATGGGATCTGTATCATCGGATGACCATACTTGAGCTCCATAAGATAGCATGCCTAAATCAAAACGATTCCCTCCCGAGGAACATGTTTCAATCAACATGTGGGGATAGCGTGATTGCACTTGGTTTAAGATGTCATATAGTCCAAGGATATATGCATGAAAAAAATGTCCTTGATGGGTGAGTGTTTCAGAAAACATATCGGTGATATGACGGTTCATGTCCCACTTCATGTATTCGGGATGAACATCATCAAGAACAGAAAATAAAGAGGATATGATATAATCTCGAACTTCTTTTTTCGTGAGGTTCAATACCATTTGATTACGTCCTAAAGAAGGATTTCTTCCGGGGATATGAATCGCATAGTCAGGATGGTTTTGATAGAGTTCACTTTTCTCACTGATCATTTCAGGTTCAAACCACAAACCAAAATCAAGGCCAAGGGCACGTATTTTGTCCGCGAGTCGTTTTAGACCAAAGGGAAGTTTTTTCTTGTTAATCGAATAATCACCAAGGGATGTGGTATCATCGTTTCTTTTACCAAACCATCCATCATCTAAGACAAAGAGTTCAACACCCATGCTTTTGGCTTGTTTGGCTAATGTATAAAGCTTATGGTGATTAAAATCAAAAAAGAATGCTTCCCAACTATTGATCACGACAGGCCGTGCCTGTTTTGAAAAATTTTTTGGAATGATATGCCCTTCCACAAACGTATGAAAATGATGCGATAACCCATTAAACCCTTGATCACTAAACGATAACACCGCTTCAGGTGTCTCAAAGACTTCATGTTCTTTAAGTTCCCATTCAAAACAATGGGGATTGATCCCCGTCATAACTCGTAGCAATCCATGATTGGAAAGGTTGACGGCTTCATAATGGTTTCCACTATAAACTAAGTTGATGCCTATACAGATGCCTTGATCTTCTTTTGCATCCTTTTTCGCTAAAATGATCCCTGGCATATGCCTGTTGGATGATGCACCCGTGGTGGATTCATGAAGATAGGTCCCATAAGAAATTTCACGCTTGTGCTTATGGGCTTCCTTAATCCAGCCACCACCAAAAGTGTAAAGATCCATATCTGCATCATAAAAATCAATCATAAGACTCATGATTTTACGTAGAACGAGTGGACGAGGATCATGATTTTCTAATAAAATGCGTCTTGTAATCACGTTTGTATCTGAAAATGTCGTATAGATTAATTTCATAGTTACAGGAAGTAAACGGTCTTTCATTACGATGATTAATGATTCATCGCCATCTTTAGCGATGGGTAACATCGTAGATGCCACACTTCCTTTTATGATTTCATGCGATTCATAGACGAAATCGCTGACAAACGTTTGATCAGGCATTTTGACTTCGAATGGGGTTAAACGAAAATCTCCTTTACCGATCCCAGAGTATTCGAGTGGTATCATGTCAAGGAATGCTTTATGACCTTCATGTTCATATTCGATTAAAGATCCTGCACCTGCCGTGACTTTAGTGTGAAGTGCTTGATATGTTTGATCTTTAAGTGTTTTTCCTAAGTATAGATGCTCTAATTGTCCAGTGTCCATGACACGAAAAAGATAGGTTAAGTTTTGGGTATCTAATCGAAAATATCCTTGTTTTGCTTCAATCATGGTTTCACCTCATCCTCTTCTTTTTGTTTAACATCAACCATCATGCGTATCGCGGGTCGCTCCATCACCACTTTAGTTTTCCCATCTTTATGAAATCCTTGTTTTTCATAGAACTTAATGGCGCGATCATTTTCTTCAAATGTCCACAAAACGATGGTCTCATAGAAAGAAAGTGAATGTCGTGCCGCATCAAAGAGTTTTTGTCCAATACCTTGGTGTTGATAGTCTTTAAGCACATAGATTGCCATAATTTCACCTGAATCTAACAGGTCTTCATCAGGACACTTCATAAAACATGAAAATCCAACGATACGTTCATCGACGATGGCTATCCATGTGTTTTCTGGATGCTCATAGGCCATTTGAACGGTACGTTCTAAGGTGTGACGCATCAAATAGTGATCGGGAATCATGTCTTTATAGGTTTCAATCCAAGATTGATAATGCACGTACCCTTTGCCTTGGGCATCGTCTTTTGTGGCAAGACGGATGATCGTGCTAGGCATGATGGGCTTCCTTAATGATCACCGCTTCATAGGGACGAAGATGACGTTGGTGGATCGATGAGTCTGGATAGTTGGATAAAAGGAGTTCTCCCTTAAGTGCGATGGGCATCTTCTTTGTTTTCTTTTGGAAATTGATGAGGATCATCATCGATCCATCTTGATGTATCCGTTTGAATGCGTATTGTTTATGGCGATGCCAAACAAGTTCAAAAGATCCATCACTCCACACAGGATGTGATTTTCTTATCTGGATGAGCTTACGGTAAAAAGTGAGGATCGAGTCAGGATCATTTTCCTCGTTTTCAACACAGATCGTCTTTGTATTTTGATTCATTTTCAACCAAGGAACGCCTTGTGTAAACCCGCCTGCTTTTGTCCATTGCATCGGTGTTCTTCCGTGATCCCTTGATGACATCTTCATCATCCGTCTTTGGTACCACTTGGGGAAATGAAGTTTTTGAGCGAGTGCGATAATTCGATGGGTTTCGATGTCTTGATATTCATCTAAGGATGTAAAGTCACCGTTGGTCATCCCGATTTCTTCCCCTTGATAAATATAAGGCGTTCCCTTGAGCGTTAGATTCAATAAGGCAAGCATCTTGGCACTTTCTTTATGATAGGTTTGATCATCGCCCATGCGTGACACAGAGCGCGTTTGATCGTGGTTTTCTAAATAGTTTGCATTCCAATAGACTTGTTCTTGCCACTTGGTGATCACCTTGAGAAAGCGATCCGCCTTAAACTTCGTTCGAAACCATTTATTGTTGATTTGATCAGTTTCCATATGTTCAAATCCAAAGACCATATCGAGTTCTTTTCTCTCAGGCAAAATGAGATCATTGGCTTGTTTAGGACTCACCAATACAGTTTCTCCTACGGTCATGGTATCGTAATGATCGAGCACATCTCTTCTAAGCGTTTGTAAAATTCTATGACATCCTTCTTGGGAGTGATAATGTTCTCTTCCCACCAAGACAAAGCGTTTCTTTCCATCATCCAAAGATGTTTTATAGATGACGTTGATCACATCTGAGCGAAAGCCGTATATGCCTTTATCGAGCCAAAAACGCATAATCTTTTTGATTTCATCCAAGACCGCTGGATGATGCCAATTAAGATCGGGTTGTTTTTTAGAGAAGAGATGAAGATAATAACTATCCCCTTCTTTTTCCCAAGCAGATCCACCAAAAAAACTCGTCCAATTATTGAGCTTATCTTGCCAAATATAATAGTCGCGATAAGGGCTAGTGGGGTCTTTACTTTGAATGAACCATGGATGTTCATCTGAGGTATGATTAATCACAAGATCCATGATAATCTTTAATCCTCTTTGGTTTGCTTCTTGAATAAGACGATCCATATCTTCCATGGTGCCAAATTCAGGATTAATTTCAAGATATCCACTGATATCATATCCATTATCATCGTTAGGTGAACGGTAAACAGGCGATAGCCAGATCACATCGACGCCAAGTGATTTCACGTAATCTAATTTACTAATAATCCCTAAAAGATCACCAATACCATCTTTGTTGGTGTCATAAAAACTTCTCGGATAGATTTGATAAACGATCTTGTCTTGCCAGGATTTTCTTTGATTCATAAAGTCCTCCCGAGGGCGAGTGATATTATCTTTATTATATAATAAAACCTCTTTCTTTGGGCTTAGAAAAAGAAAAGTTGCCCAATGGCAACTTTACTTAAATGATTTTAATTGATCGAGCAAATCCTTTAAAGGTAATCCTACAATCGTGAAGAAGTCTCCTTTATAATGATCGACTAAAGCGCCACCTTCACCTTGAATCCCGTAAGCTCCGGCTTTATCCATGGGTTCACCGGTTTTAATGTAGTTACGAATTTCAAGATCAGAGAGATTTTTCATCCATACTTCGGTTTCTGAAACAAAGGTCTTCATTTGATCACCTTTCACTAAGGCGACTGCGGTATAGACCACATGACGATCATCTGAAAGCAAGCGAAGCATCCGATAAGCATCTTCTTCATCTCTTGGTTTACCCAAGATGTGATCTTCATAGACCACGATGGTATCTGCACCAATCACGACATCATTAGGATATTGTTTAGCCACATGAATGGCTTTGAGTTTGGCAAGCTCAACGACTAAATCCACAGGTTTATATTTCTCATCGACCACTTCATCTACCTGACTTGGTATAACGATGAAATCAAGACCCGCGTCTTTCATAAGCTTGGCGCGACGTGGTGAAGAACTGGCTAAAATTAACATAAATAGCCTCCTTATTCTCATGTATTATAGCACAGGTTTACGACTTTTATTCAAAATTTTTACATTATATGATGGTATAATAAAGATGAGAAATTGAGGTGAAGATGCGTGAAGCAAGTCATCAATTTACTTAAAAATGAATATAAAATTCCGCCAAAGGCGACGCTGATTCTTTCTGTGTCCGGTGGTATTGACTCGATGAGTATGCTTCATCTTTTCAAGGATACCTCTTTTAAGATTATCTGTGTTCATTTCAATCACTTAAAAAGAGATGAATCGATCATTGAAAAAGACTTAGTTGAAACCACGTGCAAGACTTCAGATATTCCTTTTCACTACTATACGATTAAAGTCAGTGAGGGAAACTTCCATCACCAGGCACATATTTTAAGAAACCATTACTTAAAGGAAGTGGCGCGTCTTTATGAAACGCCTTATATTTTAACTGCGCATCATTTAGATGATCTTTTTGAAACCATCTTAATCAAATTAACCCGTGGATCTAATCTTTTAGGGTATGCGGGGATGCAGCCCATCTATTCCGATGATGAATTCACTTATATTAAGCCTTTACTCTATATTAGAAAAGATCAAATTAAAGCGTATGCTGAGACGCATCAAATTCCATATCTAGATGATTCATCTAACGAAGAAAATACCTACTTGCGCAATCGTTACCGGCACGCAGTCGTTCCCATTATGAAACAAGAAAACGATCATCTGCTTGATGTGATTAAACAATATCATGAACAGCTTTCGAAAGCATTCTTCTATCTAAGAGATCATACCAAATCTTTAATTAAGGACCATGTCATCGACTTAAACGCCTTTTTGATGTGGGATCAAGCCGTTCAAGAGGATGCGATTGCTTATCTTCTTGAAAACCATGACATGAATGTCTCATATGAAATCATTCAAAAGATTAAACGGATGTTGCTTTCGAAGAAACCGAATGCAGTTTACCGTTTAAACAAAAATCATCATTTTGTGAAGTCCTATCAGAATGCCTTGATAAAGCCATTAACTCCGTTTAATATGGATGAGTATATCCTTAAAGAAGGTAAAAACACCCTCAAAAATGTGGGCATTTTCACATTATTGTGTAAAACCGACGTCAATACTGAAGAATTTATTAAATTATGTTATAATAAACTAGCATTTCCACTCATCTTAAGACATCGTCAGGATGGGGACGAACTTACCTATGATTACGGACATAAGAAGTTAAAGAAACTCTTGATCGATCACAAAGTTCCTATGGAAAAACGTCAACACCTATGGGTCTTAACCGATCATGAAGGCATGATCCTATGGGTGCAGGATTACTATATTAATCAAACATTAGGCGATGAACAAACACTCTATTTCCAAATGAAAGAGGTTAAAGCGCATGCATAAAGACATTGCACAAATCTTAGTGAATGAACAAGAGATTAAAGACATCTGTGTCTCCATGGGAAATCAAATCACAAAGGACTATCAAAATAAAAACTTGATCTTGGTGGGCTTACTTAAGGGATGCGTTCCCTTTATCTCAGATTTATCCCGCAACATCGATTTAAAGTTTGACATGGCGTATATGTCTGTGGCAAGCTATCATGGTGGCATTGCTTCTTCGGGTGATGTGAAGATTAAGATGGATTTAGATATCTCCATCAAAGGACGTGATGTCCTAATCGTTGAAGACATCGTCGATACCGCAAATACCATCGTTACAATCATGGAGTTATTTAAGCATCGTGGCGCAAACACAGTGAAAATTGCGACCCTTCTCGATAAACCTGAAGGGCGTCTCAAACCCTATCAACCCGAATATGTCGGACGTGTGATTCCTAAAGCATTCGTCGTCGGTTATGGGCTTGATTATGATGAATATTACCGCAATCTACCTTATGTAGGCATCCTGAAACCTGAAGTCTATAACACAAAGTAAAGGGGCGTATCTATGAATCAAAACCCAAACAATAGCAAGAAAAAGCTAGAATATCGTAAAAAACCAGATTATCTCATCATGCTCTTTACACTGGTCATCGTGATCGGTGTTTTCCTGTTTTTACGTGACGCACTTCAAGGCGAAGTCGCTGCTTTAAATGTCACTGAGTTAACACAAGCCGCTGATGATGGTGCGATTGAAACGTTGGTCTATACACCCGTCGGTGGTGACAATATCACTTTGGTACAAATCAGTGGGACCTTCTATCAAAATAGTGGTGCAGCCACTTTCTATGGAACAATCAATTTTGAAGGTATCATGCCTTTAGAATATGCTCAAGATATCATGCTCACCGTAGAATCTCAAGGAGGAACAACATCGATTGAACCTCGCTCGGGAATTACCTTCTGGACAGTCGTTTTAAACTTAGTTCCCATGATTTTAGTTTTGGTCATTCTCTTCATCATCTTCAGAAATGCCAATAACCAAAACTCTAAAGCGTTTGATTTTGCCAAGAATAGAGCGAAACTCAACCGTGAAAAGAGTGTCACCTTCAAGGATGTCGCTGGTGTTGAAGAAGAAAAGCAAGAACTTGAAGAACTCATTGACTTCTTGAAGAATCCTAAAAAATATGTCGATATGGGTGCACGTATTCCTAAAGGTGTGCTTCTTGTCGGTTCACCTGGAACCGGGAAAACATTGCTTGCCCGTGCTGTTGCCGGGGAAGCTAACGTTCCCTTCTTCTCCATTTCTGGTTCTGACTTCGTCGAAATGTTCGTCGGTGTTGGGGCTTCTCGTGTTCGTGATCTATTCAAGGTCGCGAAAGAAAATTCTCCTTGTATTATCTTTATTGATGAAATCGATGCAGTCGGTCGTCAACGTGGTGCTGGTTTAGGTGGCGGTCATGATGAACGCGAACAAACCTTGAACCAACTTTTAGTTGAAATGGATGGTTTCACCACCAATATGGGAATCATCATCATCGCTGCAACCAACCGTCCCGATGTCTTAGATCCTGCCCTTCTTCGTCCAGGACGCTTCGACCGTCAAATCACCATCACTTTGCCTGATGTTCGTGGACGTGAAGCCATTCTTAAAGTCCATGCTAGAAATAAAAAATTAGATCCAAAGATCAAACTTAGTGAATTTGCACATCGTATTCCTGGATTCTCTGGTGCCGATATCGAAAACTTACTCAATGAAGCCGCACTTCTCGCAGCAAGAGATAACCGTACCTTGATCAGTGAACTCGATATGGATGAAGCGATCGACCGTGTCATGATGGGACCTGCGAAAAAATCTCGCAAGTACTCTGTTGAAGAAAAGAAGACAGTTGCGTATCATGAAGCTGGTCATGCGGTCATTGGAATTAGACTCGAAGATGCGCGTATCGTTCAAAAAGTCACCATCATCCCTCGTGGACGTGCAGGTGGCTACAACCTGATGACACCGGATAAAGAAAGATTCCTAGAAACCAAGAAAACATTACTCGCTGAAATCACTTCTTTCTTAGGCGGCCGTGTCGCTGAAGAAATCGTGTTTGATACAGTCACCACCGGTGCATATAACGACTTCCAACATGCAACCGCGATTGCGCGTGCCATGGTGACCGAATACGGTATGTCCGATTTAGGTCCTATCCAGTACGAAAGTGCTGGCGGCAATGTCTTTTTGGGACGTGACTACTTTAAAGAAAAGAATTTCTCTGACCAAGTGGCTCATGAAATCGATAAAGAGGTTCGCCATATTATTACCACATGTTTCGAAACAGCGAAAACGATTATTACCGAAAACCGTGAACTTCTCGATTTAATCGCGCATTACTTAGAGGAAGTTGAAACGCTCACGAAAGCTGACATTCAAGAAATTGTTTCCAGTGGAAAACTTTCTTGGTGGCAGGAAAAACAAGAAAACGGCAATGCGGCTTGATAAATATTTAAAAGTATCACGGATTATCAAACGTCGCACGGTTGCTAAAGAAGCTGCTGAAAAAGAAAAGATTGAAGTGAACGGAAAAGTGGCGAAACCTTCGACGACACTCAAAGAAGGTGACGTATTAACCCTCTATTTAGGGGCTAAAATTATCACCGTTCGCGTCAAATCGCTTGTTCTTCTAAAAGATGAGTTAATGTATGAACTTTTGAAAGAAGAAAAACGGCCATAACTTTGTTTATGGCTTTTCTTTATGATATAATATCTTGGATTAGGAGGATTAACTTATGTTCCCGGAGGATTTAAACGAACAACAACAAATCAGACGTCAAAAAGCGGAAGCCTTAAAAGATCAAGGTGTCGCCCCTTTTGGCCAAAAATACGTACGGACCCATACCACCAAGGTACTCCATGAAACCTATGGTGCATTCGATCACGATCAACTAGAAGCGATGCAACACGAAGTGAGCATCGCCGGTCGTATCATGCTTAAACGTGGACAGGGTAAAGCAGGATTCATGCACATCCAAGACCGTGATGGTCAAATTCAAGTTTATGTTAGACAAGATGCTATTGGGGAAGCGTCTTATGAAGTGTTTAAGGCAGCAGACTTGGGTGATATCGTGGGGATCAAAGGCGTCATGTTTCGCACGAAGACTAATGAACTCACCATTAAAGCCCACACCTATACTCACTTAACAAAAGCCTTGCGTCCTCTTCCTGATAAGTTTCATGGACTTCAGGATAAAGAAGAGGCAAGACGTCGTCGTTATGTCGATTTAATCGTCAATGAAGATGCGAGACGTGTGGCTTTCATGCGTCCAAAGATTATCCGCTCGATTCAAAACTTCTTCGATAAGAAGGGATTTGTCGAAGTGGAAACCCCTGTTTTACATTCCATACTAGGCGGCGCAGCCGCGCGCCCATTTGTCACCCATCATAACGCGTTAGATATGGACTTCTACTTAAGAATCGCGACCGAACTCCCCTTAAAGCGTTTGATTGTGGGAGGGATGGAAGCCGTGTATGAAATCGGTCGTCTCTTTAGAAATGAAGGGATGGATGCGAAACATAATCCTGAATTTACGACGATTGAAGCTTATCTTGCGTATGCGGACATGGGCGATATGATGGATCTTGTCGAAGAGGCATTATCTACTGTCGCTTTTGATACACTCGGTAGTTACCAGGTCACCTTCGGTGATCATGTGATCGACATGGGTCGTCCTTGGAAGCGTTGGCACATGGTCGATGCTGTGAAGGAAATGAGCGGTGTTGATTTCTGGCAAGAGATGACATTAGATGAAGCGAAAGCCCTCGCCAAGAAACATCATGTCGAGGTAGAAAAGCATTATCAAATCGGACACATCATCGAAGCATTCTTCGAAGAATTCTGTGAAGAGGCAATCATTCAACCGACATTTGTCTATGGTCATCCGATCGAAATCTCCCCACTTGCCAAAAAGAATGATCAAGATCCACGGTTTACCGATCGTTTTGAACTCTTTATTTTAAGAAGCGAATACGCGAATGCCTTCTCCGAACTCAATGATCCCATCGATCAAAGAGAACGCTTTGAAGCACAACTCAAAGAAAAAGAACTTGGCAATGATGAAGCGACTGAAATGGATATCGACTTCGTGGAATCCTTGGAGTACGGTATGCCCCCTACAGGCGGTCTTGGAATTGGGATCGATAGACTTGTGATGTTACTCACTAATACACCCAATATTCGTGATGTCATCTTATTCCCTCATTTAAAACATCGTTAACTTAGTGAAACAAATATAAGCCACCTTTCAAACGCTTTGAGAGGTGGCTTATTATATAGATTGAACTGGTGACTAGACTTTTCAGTTTACTATGCATATGGTATCACCACTAACTGGTTATTTTCCATACCATTTCAGTATTTTATATTATAGAATTTATTTTGATTAGTATATCTTTTTGAATATGCTATTTGTGTTTCTATACTTGAGCTCTCTTTAATAAGCTCATCCTCCCGTGAAATTCTACAGTATGACGCGGTTAATTTTTTAGTTTCTATATTTCTACCGTTTCAAACAGACTCATTATGAATCTATTATATACGATATAGTGAAATTTCAAAAATATCGCTATTATAAGCAGAAAGGCTCAATATTACATTGCTAAAGCATAGGTTATTAACCTATTCATATATTGAGCCTGTTTGCCTCTCTATTATCTAACCTAAGTTAAATTATTTTTTATAATCTCTAAAACTAATATAGCTTGTTCACAAAAATCTTTAAGGTCATCATTCACTCCAACCTTATATAGAAGGTCAGTAAAATCCTTATCAAGAATGCAAAAGACATCATTCACACTTATTCTATATCCATCAATTAATGAGTGAGATGTATTGAAAAGCTCTTCATAGCATTCCATTAAATCACATTTATATTCATATAGATTATCTTTTATTGCCAATGGAATTTTACAATCAATGAAACTCTGAAGTATGTTTTTCTCTTTTTCCATTATCTTCATATCTAACCTCCTAGAAGAATGAATATATTAAGCCAGAACCAGCAAAAATTCCACCAACTTTATATCCCAAGTATATTCCTCTAACTATATAGTTACCAGAACTAGTTAAAGTCATTGAGCTTTGATTTGCGTTGAAGAATGCTCTAGCATTTCTTGTATACTGTATCACATTTCTGCCTAGATAACTATGGCCTTCTTTGATTACATGCTTATCAAAATGATGTATCATGTTTTGCTGTGCAGATCTTCCCCCAGCTGACCCCCATTGACTAACGGCATGAGAATACTGTAAAGCTCCTATGGATCCTCCTATAATGGCTCCTATAATGGCTCCTCCACCAAATCCTATACCAATTCCTGTAAGAATACCTTCTACATTCCAATCGGAGGTAGCGCCTCCTATGATTCCTCCGGCAACGGCACCTACTCCTGCACCTATTAAAGTACCTACGGCGGCTCCATGAATCACAGCTCCAGCCATAGATGTTGCCATTATTGTTGTCCCAACACCCATTGTCAATGCTGTAATTGCAGCAACCACTAATATTGTTCCTAATATAACTCCAATAATGGCTACTGTTTTTAACCATTCTGGAGCATATCCGGTTATGTCTGAATACATGACTGGATTGTTGGCACAATAAGTATAGAGGTTGAGACCCGCATGGTTCGAGGGATCGAGATAGCCCATGCCATCCTGGCTGATGAACCTTCCGATCGAGGGATCGTAGTACCGGGACTGCAGGTAGTAATACCCCGTCTCCTCCTCGAAGCGATAGCTGCGATATCGGTAGGGATTGATGTCCTTGAGGATGCCCGTCGCCCTGATCTCG
>QZKD01000017.1 GCA_003605085.1 Acholeplasma sp.
GTTGGAATAATAGGTTCGCCATACATCCAATCTTTCACCACGACGGATCCTGCTGCACCTTCGGTCTTAACAAATACAACGATCAAATTAAGCGATTCTCTTTGAACATCAGTCATTAAGCTTAAGTCTAGAGTTACTGTTTGTTCAGTACCATCAGCAACAATCGCTTGTTCTTTATTGACTCCGCCTGGACCTTCAATCTTGAATAGATATTCATGAGTAGCGACACCAGTAAAGGTAAATACAACAGAATTCTTTGTACCATCAAACTCAAGAAGTACTAATTGTGCGTTATTTTCCCACCAATTAGCTGGAGTTGCGGGATAAGTTAATGTGACATCAGTTTCAGTTTCTACAGCGGTGAAGTTATAGCCAATCCACATAGGTTCTGGAATGACATACATCCAATCTTTCACAACAACAGAACCTGCTGCGCCTTCAGTTTTCACGAAGACGATGATCAAATTGAGTGAATCTCTTTGTACTTCAGTCATAGAACTTAAGTCAACGGTAACTGTTTGTTCAGTACCGTCAGCGACGATGGGTTGTTCAACATTGATTCCGCCTGGGCCTTCAATCTTGAAGACATATTCGTGAGTTGCTACACCAGTGAATGTGAAGGTAATTGCAGTCTTTGTGCCATCGAAATTAACGACTGCGAGTTGTGCATTATTTTCCCACCAGTTTGCTGGAGTTGCAGGGTAAGTAAGAGTGACGTCAGTATCAGTTTCTACAACGGTGAAGTTATATCCAACCCAAACTGGGTTTTCAACAACAATAGGTTCGCCATAGACCCAATCCTTAACGACTACACTACCTTCAGCACCTTCGGTCTTCACAAATAATACGATTAAATTTAAACCATCTCTATCTGCGACAGACAGTCCGGATAAATCAATAGTAATGGTTTGTTCTGTACCATCAGCAACGATCGATTGTTCGACATTAATACCTGTGCCTTGTTTTTCAATCTTAAAGACATATTCATGTCCTGATACACCAGTGAAAGTGAAATCAACACTATTCTTGGTTCCATCAAAATCGAGGATTGCAAGTTGTGCATTGTTTTCCCACCAATTGGCTGGAGTTGCAGGATAGGTGAAGGTTGCGTCGGTTTCGGTTTCAACAACGGTGAAGTTATATCCAACCCATTCAGGTTCTTCAACAACAATGGGTTCACCATAAACCCAGTCTTTAATGACAACAGTACCATCAGCATCTAAAGTCTTGACAAAGAAGACGATGAGATTGAGTGAAGCTCTTTCAGTTTCAGAAAGTGATGATAATGAAATACTAATGGTTTGTTCAGTACCATCAGCGACGATGGGTTGTTCTTTGTAAACGCCACCGGTTTGTTCAATCTTAAAGAGATATTCATGACCAGCAACACCTGTGAAGGTGAATGAAATGGTTTCTTTTGTGCCATCAAAATCTTCGACAACAAGTTGCGAGTTATTATTCCACCACATTGCAGGAGTATCCGCATAAGTGATGGTGACATCATTTTCACCATTGACAACGGTCATATTAAAGCCAGCCCATTCGGGTGCTGGTTCAACGTAGTCGTCTTCTCTAACGGTTAGTGTACGTGTGCGTTGTCCAACTACATCACCAACTGTGACGGTATATGTAATGGTCACTGCACCACTCACCGTGGTATCGAGCATATGTGCTGCAGAAATGGTAGCTGTAGAAGTGTAGGTCACTTGATCTGAGTAATCCACAGCATCATCACCAACGGCGATAACATTACTTAAAACATTAAATTCTGAACCGTAATCAATCATCAAATTATCTTCAAAGATGAACGTAATTTGAGTTAATTCAAGTTCGGTATCGATAGGTGGTAATTCTTCGTCACATGCGACTAAGAAAAAGCTCATCATCAAAAATAATACAATTGCAAATAGATGTTTCTTCATTTTTTCCTCCTAAATTTTTAAAAAACATTAATAAAACAAGATGACAAATAATCGATATTTCACAACCCTTCTCTTTCAATTTATTGAATGCATAACTAGTGTCATGCTAGATGCTATATCAATCTCGATTTTTACATTTTTAGCGGTATAAAAATCAAAGATAGAAAACGTTTTCGTCAAAACTTATAAAAAATAACGCCCCAGATAGATAGATTCATAAGAAAATAATCTTGCCTTAGACATTATGTTTTACGTCTTGATTATAACATAATTATCTTTGATAGAAAACGTTTTCGTATTTTTATTGTGCATATTTAGCATATTTTTAATAAAATTAAAGTCATTTTCCAACCAATCGTATAATTTTATTGAATTGTATATGAAGATCCATATCTTGATAACATACCAAACCTTCTTTAAAATATAATTTGTGTTATCACCACAAGCCCTTTAGCCATCTATGATGTCATGTGACTTGTTGGTGATATAATAGACATAGATTACTTTTTATCGATCAATGAAATGGAGGACATTCATCTGATCAAGGATGAATAATGATTAACAATGAAAAATTTAGTTAAATTTAAATTTGAGGAAAAAGAAGGATTTTTGAGTGTGGTGACCTTGAATGGTAGACTCTACACGCTAGCTCAAAAAGATACACCTAAAGTGAAAAGCATTGAAGCTACACACACGCTTATGGTTTCATCAGAATTAAAGGTTCCATCCTATCAAAACACACATGTCCACGTGATTTATGATAAAAATATCATTAAGGAAGTTTATGCTGCCCTTGAAGTAGATAATAATCTATACTTCAAACAACTTGACGATACTCTATGTGTGCTTGAACTTTTTATGGAGTAGGTAAGAATGCAAAGGAGATGGTTTCATGAAACTAAGAAAACTTGGTAAAACTAATGCTCTTGTCAGCGAAATTGCTATGGGATGTTGGCAGCTCGGTGGCAAATGGGGTGATCCGTTTGATGCTGAACTTGCTGAAAAGACATTAAAAGCTGCAACTGATCAAAAGATCAATTGTTTTGATACGGCAGATGTCTACATCGGCGGAGAAAGTGAACGTGCGATTGGACGGTATATGAAAGTTTCAGGCGAACACCCGTTTGTGATCACTAAAATTGGCAGGTGGCTAAATCCTCACGTAAAAGAAGGATACAACGAAGAAAATCTTCGTCGTTTCATCGATCAGTCAAGAAAGAACCTTCAAGTCGATAGTCTTGATATGGTCTTACTTCATTGTCCACCTAATGAAGTTTACTATACACCTGAAGTGTTTGAAATCCTTGATGCGATTAAAAAAGAAGGAAAGATCAAACATTATGGAGTCAGTGTCCAAAAAGTTGAAGAAGCAATGATTGCTTTAGAATACCCAGGAGTTGAAGCCATTGAAATCATTTTTAACATGTTTCGATTAAGACCCGCAGAGTTATTTTTTAATGAAGCTAAGAAAAAGAACGTGGGTGTGATTGTGAGAGTTCCTCTTGCGAGTGGATTACTTACTGGGAAGTTCAGTACCAACACAACATTTGGTAAAGACGACCATCGGATGTCCAATCGTCAAGGTGAATGGTTTGATCGTGGAGAAACATTTAGTGGTGTAGATTATGATACAGGACTTCAAGCTGTGGAAGAACTAAAGAAAGTATTTCCTGATCAATCATTACCCATGATCGCATTAAGATGGATTCTTATGTTCGATGCGGTCAGCACCATCATTCCAGGAGCGAGTAGACCTGAGCATATTATCAACAATGCGAAGGCGGTAGATCTTCCTCCGTTAACGAAAGAACAAATGACCCAAGTAAGACACATCTATGATACATACATCAAAGAACAGGTTCATACCCGTTGGTAAATCATTCAATGACATTCAAAACTCTCCCTATTTTATGGAGAGTTTTTTATGAATTGACATCACTTTGTCACAAGGAATGCCTATAATGAGAGTATCCAGGGGGTAACAATGATGAAAAAAGCGTTGATATTCATAGTTATATTATGTTTAGTTCCCACATTGAAGGTTCGCGCAACAGAACCTATGATGCCAGGGACGTTTGACGTGATTATTGATTCATGCGAAGGAAACGAGCAACTTCATTTTGATGTGCTGGTAAAACCAGAGGATTATAGTGAAGATTTTGTCTTTGATGCCAACCAAGTACGAAATGAATTTCAATTGGAATTCCCTAATTATCAAGAATTTGATTTTCTAGTTCAAGGAGAATATATCAGTTATTCAGCTTATATTAATCCATTATATTATTACGTACCTAAACCATGTACGTTTCATCTTGAAACGTTGATTGAAGATTATGCAGACATCTATTTTGTTGTTTTTACAGATGAAGGAATGGTTTTATATCAAGACATGTTTCACATGGACGACTTAGGATATCAGGATAATTATCGCTACTACACATCCATCGTGTACGATGTAGAAAATAACGTAACAAGGTTAGATACCAACCGAGAAATGACTATCAGTGAGACCTTTTTTATGATCATCTTCGGTGCGGTATTTCTTTTGATCGTTGCGATTTCTATTCCACTTATTCTTGTATTACGACGACATAGTCAGCATTAAAAAGCCTGCAGTAACCCTTTGAGTCATTAACAGATAAAAAAAGTCGAATCCATAGATCAGACTATCATAGGGATTCGACTTTATTTTATGACAAGACTTTGATAAGAGCCTTTGTTAAGGCTGGCAAATCTTTGGGTGTGCGAGAGGTGATGAGGTGACCATCGATAACGACTTCCTGATCGAGGTAAATCGCACCTGCATTCTCTAAATCCACACGAATCGAGTGAAAACCGGTCACGTGTTTCCCCTTTAAGTCACAGGAAGAAATCATTAGCCAAGGCCCATGACAAATCGATACAATGGGCTTTTTTTGTTGATCAAACGACTTAACAAATTCAATGGTTGCTGGACAACGGCGCATATAATCAGGTGAGAATCCTCCCGGGATGATAATGGCTTCGTAATCATCTGCCTTGACATCTCTACTCGCTTCATCACTTTTCATGGGTAAACCGAATTTGCTTTTGTAGTTAACCCCTTTTTCTGAACCGATTAGATCCACTTGATAGCCTTCTTCCTGCATGCGGTAATAGGGATAAATCAGTTCTTTATCATCGTATAAGTCTTCAATCAGTAAGGCGATTTTCTTCATGGGTAAACCCTTCTTTCTTCCTTTAGAGACACAATGGTCTTGATAGATTCATTATAGTGCTTATGTTTCTTAGTTTCAATCCATACGCAAGATCGCCAGATGATAAGCATTCATCTCAAGATATGGTATGATAAAAATAAACTTCATGAAATGAGTGATGGTATGAAGCGTATTTCGTGGATTCATGTGTTCGTATCACTGATTGTTTTCTTAGCATTTATGATATTTGTGTTACCTGCTGAATCGAATAAAAGTACAGAGTTGGGGATTGAACAAAGCCCAGACACCTCATTTTTCTATACGAAAGAGGAACTCTATTTTATTGCAGATAGTTATGGTGAAGAAGGTAGAGCATTTTATGTCAATCAGCGCTTCACATTTGATCTTATTTGGCCCATTGCGTATGGATTATTTCTTACGATGACTCTAGCTTATCTGGGGAAAAACGCATCCTCGAAGTGGATTAGGAAAGCATTCTACTTACCAATAGGATCCGTAGTCATCGATTATCTTGAGAATATCATGACAGCAACTGTCATGTACCGCTATCCCAAAGAAACTATGATTTTTAGCGATCTTGCCGGATTTGTAACAGCTTTAAAATGGATTTCACTATCACTATCATTTGTAATATTACTCGTTATAGGAGTTATCTACGTAATTCATTCATTAAAAAAGGAGAAATCATTATGAACAAACGTTTAGTTTTAGGGCTTGCAATCGGTGCATTCTTAGGGATTGTCTGTATTTTGGGAGCATCATTGAGAATGCCTGGAGAACTTAGTGCTGTTTATCTATTTTCATTTTGGTTTAATCGTTTGCTGATGGGACTAGTGATTGGATTATTTAGCAAGCCTAAAAACATCAAGATAGGGATTCTCAGAGGGATTTTTCTTGGTGCATTTGTGTCATTTGCGTTTTACAGTGCAACCGAATTCAAAGATCTCATGGGATTTTTAGCAGGTGTTGTGTATGGGATTATCATTGAGTCGACGCTTTTCTATTCAGTAAAGGTACAAAAATAAGTTTGGACATCGTTTAAAATATTAAGTTTACGGATACCACATTGTCGATTATTGCATCTTCCCCATTCTTTTGCAATCGCGGTGATATAATTTAACTATCTCAAGAAAAGGTTAAACATAATGGAAAAAATAACTGTTCAAGCTATCATTAATAAACCCATAGAAAATGTATGGGACGCATATTATCTTCCAGAGCATGTCACACATTGGAATTTTGCATCAGACACATGGCATTGTCCTATGGCCAGCAATGATTTTGTTGTTGGTGGGAAGTTTAATTACCGCATGGAAGCCAAAGATGGTTCGATGGGCTTTGACTTTATTGGGATTTATGATGAGATTATCGATCATCAAAAAATGGTCTATCACATGCCCGATAATCGAGAAGTGATTGTTTTATTTTATGCAAAGGGTATGAGTACTCACGTTGAAGTACATTTTGATGCTGAACAAGAAAACTCCATCGATTTACAAAAAATGGGATGGCAAGCAATTTTAAGTCAATTTAAAACGTATGTTGAAACCTTATCATGAAATTGAGTGCTCTTGATGTATGAAGAGGACTGATTGTTAAATCTAAATACATATGATATGATGAGTAAAATATAGAGATTTGAGGAATCATATGAAGTTTTTTAAAAAACACACTGCTAATTTAATCACAATGACTAGAGTCATCTTTCTCCCTCTCCTCTATTATTTCGTGGATCAAGACATGCGAGGGGCTTTTTTGATGACGTTTATTCTCGTAGGATCCACCGACTTTTTTGATGGGCTAGTCGCTAGAAAGTTTCATATGATATCCAAACTGGGGAAGTTTTTAGACACAGTTGCAGATATCCTGTTTTATTTTTCAACCGCGTATTTTTTCTATGAATTTTTCCCACAATATTTGATTCCCAATCAGACTTTATTCATCATTTTCTTTGTGTTTTATTTTGGTTCATTTATTGTTTCTACCATTATTGCGAAAAGACCCATTATGCTACACACGTCTTTACTTAGACTGAATGCTGTCTTTGTGTTTTCACTGGTCATCTTATCGTTTCTCATGCCTACAACCTATATTCTTTCTGCCATCTTGATTTTATTTATGATTGGATTAACAGAGTCTATTTTGATCTTTATTTTCTTTGGTCCTGTTGATCAGGATACAAAATCATTTTTTACACTCTTAAAGAGATACTTTGAAGAGTTCAGATTTGAAATTCGTATCGATTAAGTGACCTTGTCACTTTTTCTTTTGTCGAATCGATGTCCTATCAATAAATCATACATACATGTGTTATCATAAAAATAAGAGGTGATTTTTATATGTCAAAACCCAAGAATCAAATGCGTTATCTCAATGTTGATCGCTATTTATTAAACAAGCACCCCATTATTAGTGAAAATGTGAAAGAGCTAGAAGACAAAGTCAAAGCAATTTTAGACCAAAAGATTTCAGGTGTCAGTTTTAGTCCTTATCTTGAAGGTCAAGATCCCAGTGTAAAATCACTGATCTCCCATCAACAAATTGCAGATCGTCTTGAAATCATTCGCCCCTACACAAAGTGGATTCGTACGTTTTCAACGACCAATGGTAACGAAGAAGTGCCTAGAATTGCTCATGAAAAATCATTAAAAACACTTGTAGGAGCATGGCTTGATAGTGATTTTGAAAATAACGAAGTTGAAATCAATAATATCATTGCTATCGCGAAAGCAGGTCACGCTGATATGATTGCCATCGGTAATGAAGTTCTCTTACGCGAAGATTTCGAAGTTGAACAGCTGATCGAATACATAAGACGTGTCAAACAAGCCGTTCCCCATGTCCCTGTAGGGTATGTAGATGCGTATTATATGTTTGTCAATTACCCAGAAATTGTGGATGAATGCGATGTATTATTTGCCAATTGTTATCCTTTTTGGGAACATTGTGCATTAGAGATTTCTGTAGAATACATGAAGAAGATGTATGAACTTGTCTCTAAAAACGCTAAAGGCAAGCAAGTGGTTATCAGTGAAACAGGTTGGCCAACCAAAGGGGAAACCTATGGAGCTGCACAACCATCTTATGCGAATGCGATGCGCTATTTTATTCACACCTTCGAATGGGCTAATAAAGAAAACATTCAACTCTTTTATTTCTCATCCTTTGATGAAGTATGGAAGATCAACCATGAAGGTGAATATGGTGCCTATTGGGGCTTGTGGGATAAAGACGGCAAGTTTAAATTTGGTAAGTAAGTTGAATTACTTAATCCTTTCTCTTTGAGAAGGGATTTTTTTATATAAAAAAGGCTGATTCTTGGGAATCAACCTTTGAGACGATGAATTTTGTTGGCTGCAATCTTTGCGGTGACAATTGATGTGGGGAACCCCGATGGGGAGAAAGACCACTGACTGGATTGGAAGATTCTTGGAAAAGGTGTCTTCACAGAACCTGCAATTTTCCATAAGCGATGTTCCACGGGGATTTCTCCAGAAAATGACCAACCTGTGATCGCACCTCCAGTGTTATTGAGTCTCGATTCAATCGTGATGGGTGTCGCTTCAAAGTAGCTGACAATCTTTTCTTTCCAGCCCTTAAGAAGTGTGTCATCAAGAATGTTGATAATAGCATCAGAAAGTGTCTTTTTATAGAAGTTATATAAGCCTTCATCAAGCAACCATTTAGCAAGATCATAATTGAATAGTGTGCTAATGATCACCGCTGCCCTACCTTTAGGTGCCAGTGTTTCATCTCTGACAACAGGAACAGAGATTTCATACGTTGTCTTTTTCGCGAAGGCGATCAGCCACAGAGCAAGTCTTTCCTTCTTTTTATCAGGTTCGATCTTAGATAGTTCATCCATGAGATCTTTTTCATTGACATCAAGAGTGGATAACCCTTTTTCTTTCGGCATGTAGAAGATATGACCAGAAAATTTATCTTTAAAATACTCTTTTGGTAAATCTACCGTGAGAAACATTTGATATAAAGAATCATTTCCTTTAGCCTTAGCAATTTTATCGAAAGTTACTTTATAGTCAATCTTTGTATTATCGATGCTACGATACATCGAATTCAAATCGCCACACCAAAGGAGTGCATCATAGGGATAAGCGATATCTTTGTGGTAAGCGATTTGATTGGATTCATCGATTCTAGTGACTTCTGATTCGAGTTGAATGATACCACCGTGCTGAGTGATAAAGTCACGAAGTGCATGTACAATCGAACGCGTGCCACCTACTGGATAATAATAGTCACTATGCATCTTTAAATAACTTAATGCAAAGAATGCTGGAGTATCGGTGAAGAAATGTTGACTAATGGCATCGATAAGATCATTGTTTTGCGTGAATTTTTGAAGATAGACTTTGATAGGTGTTTTTAATTTTTCGATCTTTCCAATCGTGAAGGTATACTTAAACATCCAGGGAAGGATTTCCTTCATTAAATACTTGCTATCCTTTTTAGGATCTAAGAAAAGAGGGTTATCGATATCGTAGAGAACTTCCATATATTTAGAGATGCGTTTGATATCATCAAAGATGTGTTCGATTGCATCCTTTTCATCAGGATATGTTGAAAGAAGAAGTTCTTTATAACTTCCATAGTTGTGTTCAGGATTAATGGAGATGATGTCATCTTTAATTCCCATATCAACGATATTGGGGACAACATCAATTTTGATCCCCAACTGACGAAGCATAGGAAATAACGTTCCTGAGTTTTCAACACCTCGGATGCCATTATCAAAGATAAAGCCATCGCGTTCAAAACTTCCCACGAGACCACCTAGTGATTCAGATTTTTCAAGAAGTGTCACCTCATGACCTTCTTTAGCGAGATAAGCTGTAGCGGTAAGCCCTGAAATTCCCGCACCGACAACTACGATTTTTTTCTTCATAATAACCTCTTAATTCTTTTGCTTTTTAAGATTCTTTTTCACACGGTCAGCTGAGAGCTTACCCGTAATAACGGATATAGGAACACCTGCAGGACTGAATGACCATTGACCCGCTTGATAGATGTAAGGAATCGGTGTCTTCATGGATGATGTTATTTTTGACATCTTATGATGGACAGGAATAGGTTTGCTATCATAGGCCCATCCGATGATCGCTCCGTCTGTGCTACCATTTCTCTTTTTGAAGGTGAGAGGTGTTGCACTGAAGGTATCGATGACATGCTCTTTGAGTAAAGGATAAATCGATGAAGATAAAATGTCAATGAATGCTTTTTCTGTATATGTTTTGAATTCTTGATAATACCCCTGATCATCGATATGTTTAATGGTATCATAGTCCATCAATATCGAGATAATAAGTCCAGTTTTTCCATTAGGTGACATCGTCGAATCCCTTAATGCTGGGATGGAGATTTCATACGTTTGTAGTTGATAATAGGTACTCAAGATGGGTTCGAGCAGTGCCATGCTATCCACTTTGGGAAGAAGCACACGATGAATACCTTGGGTTTGTGGGGTATAAAAGAAATGCTCACTTGCGATATCACCAAAGTATGTTAATGGAAGATCCACAGTTGCATACACGGTTAAGACAGATTCTGCACCTCGTTTATCCATAATGACTGATTTCTTTAACTCAACTTTTTTCTTTAACGATTTTTGGTTAATACTAGATATATCAATCGCTTGATAGAGCGTTTTTAGGTCAGATGACCAGATGAGGTTCTTATAATCATATCGCACATCATCTTTATCTTTAATGTATTTCTTTTCTGGATCGACAAAGATGATTTCTGTTTTAGTTTTGATGATCCCTTGATGATCAAGAATATAGTTCGTCAGCGCTTCAGTCAGTTTTCCGGTTCCACCTTGAGGATAGTGGTAATCAAAATAAAGCCCAAAGTAACCTAAAGCAAAGAACGTGGGTGTTGCTTTAAAGAAATGTTGAATCATCATATCGATCAAAGACTCATTTTGAGTATAACGTCTTAAGTAACCTTCAACAGGAATGGTTAATTGATCGATATGATAGAGCGTGGGAATGAATTTAAATAGCCAGGGAAGTAAAGTCTTAATGACATAAGATTTATGTTTTTTTAGATCCATCATCATGGGATTATCAATGCCATAAAGAACATCCATATAACCCAAGATTTGATATATTTTCTTGACGATTTTTTTGATGTCTTTTTCATCATTAGGGAACAATGAAATCATCAAGGCTTCGTAATTTTTTATATCTTCCTTAGAGGATAATGTAATGACTTGATCTTTGATGCCTAAGGTTACTTGACTCTTTCGATAATCGATATCAAGACCTAAATCTCGTATTAAAGGTTTGACGATTCCAGAACTTTCGATCGAACGTATCCCACTATCAAAGATGAACCCTTTGTAGGGAAAAGAATGAACGAGACCTCCGGTTTCTTCTTGTTTTTCAATAACCAGGGGGTGATATCCATACTTGCATAAGTAGGATGCTGCGGTTAACCCTGCGATACCGCCACCGACAATAATGGCATCATACATCTTATCGTCAGTCATGATTCAATCCGACAAGTTTCATGCTCTGATCATAGACTTGTTTGCCTAAAATGCGATCTCTGGCATGTTTTGCAGGTACCTCATCAATGGTTAAATTATAGAAACGACCCGAGACATCCTTAAGTTCTGGATCAGCAGCTAAGTAATAGATAGCCTTCGCAGAAATGATAGGATCTTTTAAGAAGTGTGAAGTCACATGCTTGAAATACCAGCGGTAAAGAGGACCATTGTTGCTGCCAATCGCTGTTTTTACAGCTCCTGGATGACACGCATTGATCGTCACTCCACTCCCTTTGAGTTGATCATTTAATTCCCAAACGGTCATAAGTTGAGCCGTCTTTGATTGACCATACCCTTTAAGTCCAGTATAGATACGATGTTTGAAATTAACATCATTTAATTTAACGTTACTGAAGCGATGTCCTTCTGAATTGATTTGAATAATTCGTGAAGGAGCACTTTCTTTAAGTCTAGGAATTAAAAGTTTAGTGAATAAGAACGTACTCAAATGATTTACGACAAAGCAGAGTTCGATGCCATCTTCATTGAAGAGTTTCTTGGTGCTGTGAATACCTACACTGTTGATAAGCACATCAATTTTAGGATAGGTTTGTAAAATATATTCAGCTGCCTTTCTTACATCCTCGAAAGAAGAAAAATCAGCAACAACAATATCGACATGAACGTGATACGTTTGGATAAGTTCTTCTTGAATTGGAAGAGCTTTTTCCTTATTTCGGCAAACGATGACCAGATCAGAACCAGCGGAAGCGAGTAACTTCAATGTGGCTAATCCGACACCTGATGTGGATCCACTCACAACAGAAAGAAGACCCTTCATCGAAGCAGAGGTCTCTTTTTGAGGTAAGCGACTATTTTTCATAAAATTGAGTTCTTCAGGCCACTTCATTGTATATAAACTCCTTATTATCCAAAAAATACACGCATAAACCAGCGATAAAACCGACGATAGATGGGGATTCCATTGTTGATGTCACCCCAGATATCATAATAATCACGCTGCTCGATGATTTGTCCATTGTCATGGATAGTCAAACGGCTGCTACCATACATGGGTGTCGAGGGGAATACGCGAAACTTCATCGTCATGATCCATTCGAACATGATGATGTTATTATTCTTTGTCACATTAAGGATTTCCATATGAAGACTGCGGCAACGCTTGGTGAGCCTAGCGCACATCGCTTTAAAGGGGACAATCCCATCAATTTTTTGAATTGAATCTTGAAATTTGATTTCATCGTGATAGTAGGGAAAAATATGGGACCAATCGGGCTTTCCATCCTTGTTATATGTCTTTGACCACTCGCTATAAATGATATCCACATCCAGTGGTTTTAAAATGGCTTTTGGTATTTGTTCATTCACAGTTATTTTTCCTACCTTTTTTATAATTCTCATGGATATTATAGCATGATTACATATAAAACTTCTAAGATTTAGCATAGCTAAGTCATCCATGAATGAATGTGTACATAAATAACATGATATAATTCAATTGAGTATCCATGGTGTTTAACATTAAAAGGTGGTGATGATGTGCCAAGTGTATCAAGCAAGATTCTTTATCAAATCATGAAGTTACTAAAGTTTAACCAAATCCTTAAACGAGATTTAGATCAGCATACGATTATAGGAACATCAAAAAAACCACACGCACATTTTAAAAAAGTTGGAAACGTGGACAGGATAGCGATCAGTGATCGAGATGTGTTCATCATTAAACCTCAAAAAGAAGAAAAACAAACATGGGTTATCTATCTTCATGGTGGCGCGTATGTCCATGGTTTTCAATCCTTTCATTGGCGGTTTTTAAAGACAATCATGAAGAAGACAGGATGGAATATCATCGCACCTGATTATCCTCTATTACCGGAATCCAGCTCAAAAGCTATGTATGCCATGATCCAAGAAACCTATCAATATCTACTTGATCATGAAAATCCTAAAACCATTCTTTTTATGGGAGATTCAGCAGGAGGAGGATTAGCATTAGGATTTGCTCAGTGGCTCAAGCTAGAGAAAATGAGAACTCCTGATACGATCATCCTTTTATCACCATGGTTAGATGTCACGATGACAGATCCAAAAATCAAAAATATTGAACCCTATGATCCGATACTCAATGTTGAAGCATTGAGACAAATAGGATTGATGCTAGCGAGTAATGAGAATCAACAGCATTACCTATTTAGCCCTTTGTATGGCGATTTAAAGGATATCGGGAAGATATTTATTTTCTCAGGAACCTATGATTTACTCTATGTTGACGCTCTTTCTTTAAGTCAATATTTAGCTCGAAAAAATATCACGCATCAACTATTTGCTTCAGAATCCATGGTACATACATTTATGTTTTTTGGATTACCTGAATCCAATGAAGTGATCAAACTCATTACTCAAGCAATGAATGCGATGTAATCTTTATTCTTGAAAGGAGTATTTATCTATGGCACTTTATGAAACAATTAAGTATAAAGTCATTGAAGAAGAAGGGTCTTGTGAAATCCGAGAATATGAGGATATTCTTTTAGCGAGCACCAAAACTAAAATGAACTCATCCATGGATTCAGGATTTGGAAATGTCTTCAATTACATTTCTGGTAACAACAAAGAACGTCAGAAAATTTCCATGACAACCCCTGTGGTAAGCTATGAAGAACAAGATCGCTTGGTTACAGGTTTTTATGTTCCCTCATAAATTCAGTAAAGATACCGTTCCTCAACCTGAAGGATCCAGTGTGTTTATCCAAGAACTCAAGAAATCATTCTATGCCGTGATTAAATTTCGCGGGTATTGGACGGATAAGAACTACGAAAAGCATGAGGATATTTTAAAGTCTTATATCAAAGATAAATCGTATGAGATATGTTCACCACGATTCATCTTTCGCTATCAACCCCCATTTATTCCTGGCATTTTTAGACATAATGAAATAGCCTATCAGATTACAAAAAACAAAAGAGTTCAATCCGAAGATCATTCGGAATGAACTCTTTTTCTTAGATTGAATTTAAACTAAATGTCTTTTCTTTGATAACCAGAACAAGATTCCAATCAATATTGCTGGAACCCCCAAACTAAGAATGGCACCTATCATATCAAGCTCACCTCTGATCAACATAAATATAGAGTAGAATATGCCTGCTGCGATAAATATGAATGCACCGACAAGGGGATGTTTCCATGAGATGATAAGCGCAAGGGTTAAAACGAAAACAGGAATATTATGGATTAAAAAACCCGCTGCGATAAGATACCAAACTTCATCGGATTCAAAAACATCCAATGACAGCATAAACATCAGGAGAATCAATACAATCGATAGAACTCTAGGTGTCCATAAAATGACTTTGTTGAGTAACATAGGAATCACCTACCCTTTCGACCTCATTTTATATCAAATATGAACATTTGTGATAAAGACGATGCATTGTGATTAAAAAAGGAAACGTTGATGGCTTTATCAAAGTAAAAAAAATAAAAATACTGACAAGATGATTTGTCAGTATTTTTCATTTTCACACATAAAGTATTGGCTTACTTATCGTATATCTTATTTCTAACTACTTTTTTACCGAGCATTTTTGCACGCTTAATTTGATTCTTCTTAAGGTGCTTGCCTTTGTAGTTTTTTTGCATATTTTGCATGGTATATTCACCCCTTACCAGCCTATTATATACTTTTGATTTGAGGAAATAAAGAGGATTGATATACTTTCATTCTTTCCCTATAATTCCTTGCATTTCTGAGTAATTATCAATTTAAAAAATTATCAGAAATTTCATTTACTTTTAATCTTTACTTGTTATGATGGTAAGCGAAGGAGTTGGTATGATGACACGTAAAACATTCACATATATATATTCCGGGAGTATCATTTTAAGCATATTTATCCTCAACACGCTCTTGTGGTACTTCCGCTTATCCCAATCATTTTTAAACAATAATGCTTTGATTACATCCATATTTGGATCAACGATTTTAATTGGATTTGTGATGGTTTTCTTTCTATCGACACGAAACCCTATCCTAGTTAAACTTTTTGGAGGATTAGAGACCGTTTATTTCTGGCATCGCTTCCTAGCCATGTCTCTCATCGGCATGATCTTTATTCATCAGACATGGGCAAATGCACAAGGACTCATTGTTCTTCCAAGATATTTGATCTTTCCAATCTCATTCAGTGAACTCGGTGAACTTGCTAGAAATGGTCTCATTTTACTTGTCACACTCGCCTTATTTGCGAAATGGATGAAATATGAACACTTCAAATATATTCATCGCTTCATGATTGTTCCTTACCTCTTTGGACTCTATCATGGGTTTGCGTATTCATGGGTGGATCTCTTCTCATTGGATTACCTCTCTATCTGGATGATTGCTACATCACTTGTTGGCATTGGATCCTCTCTTTACATGTTATTATTTTATAAGCATGTCGCCTTATCAAACTTAGGAGTTATTACGGAAAAGAATTATCTCAATGGTCAAATCATTGATCTTAAAGTTGAAGTGATGAAAGTGTATCGCTTTAAACCTGGTCAATTTGCCTTCATTCGTATTCAAGGGAGAAAGATTAAAAAGCAAATACATCCATTTTCAATCTCTGGATCGGATGGCACACATGTCTACTTCACGATTAAAACGTTAGGTGATTATACCAAGCAACTCTATGACTTGCTTGATGTGCCATCAGTGATTACCATCTCTCGTCCCTTTGGTCATATGACATTTAGCGATCAAAAACATCCCCAAGTATGGATTGCCGGAGGAGTAGGCATTACGCCTTTCATCGGGAAAATTCGGAGTTTGGAACCCATTGAAACTCCCACACATCTTTTCTATAGCGTGAGAAACCAGAATGAAGCCGTACATATGGATTTATTTGAAGCCTATCAAGCCACACATAAAGAATTTACATTTACACTTGTTGATCAACAAAAAGATGGTTACTTAAGAGCTACACATCTCCCTCTAGAACAAAATCCCCACATCTATATGTGTGGACCCAAACGGATGGTCGATGATCTACAAAAACAAATATCAATCATCAACAAAGATACCCTAATCACCTATGAAGCGTTTAGTTTTACTGGAACACTTGTAGACACTATTCTACAAAAGATAAGAACTCTTTTCAAAAAATACCTACCAGCTAAAAAATGAAGCACGCAAGATGATTGCGTGCTTTTTGTTTATGATAGAGGAAATATCAGGTGGAACGTCGTTCCTTGACCTTTAATGCTTTTCACGCTTACCGATCCTTGGTGGAGTAGGACAATTTCTTTGACAAACGATAAGCCAAGACCGATACTTTTATCAACATTAAATCGGGAACTATCCACTTGATAAAAGGGATTGAATACATCATTGAGATGTGTTTCTTCAATACCGATGCCGGTATCTTTAACATCGATATGTATCTCATTCGCAGTTTTTGTAAATAGGATTTCAATTCTTCCTTGCTCTACATTATACTTGATGGCATTTTGAATTAAGTTCGTAAAGAGTCTTACCATCATTACTTGATTGGCAGAAATGATGGGGTCAAAGTCAGGTTTGATGACAAAAAAGGTGAGATTTTTTTTGGTCATCATATGTGACATACTTTCGCCTACGTATAAAGCAGTATCATAAAGATCAATCGGTTCTAAGTCATCTTTGGTTAAGACGCGCATGCGCGCTAGTTCCAAAAGCTGAGTGACAATACTTTCGAGATGGAAGAGTTGCTGCATCAAGACATTAAGATCTGATGTTAAGGGTGATTTACCCGCTTTCTCAAGGGTGAGTTCGAGTTGTGCTCGCATGACAGCTAGAGGTGTTCTCAACTCATGAGAAACGTTGGATGAAAAACTCTTTTCACGATTGATGGATATTTCAATTTGATCAAGCATCTGATTGATCATCTTGGTGAGTTTACCAAATTCATCTTTCGGATTAGATACGCCTTCAACACGTTTAGAAAAATCTTTGCTTTGTTCGATATCTTCTGCGGTATGATAGATGGATTTGAGTGGTTTGAAATTTCTACGGATGATGAGGTATCCGCCACCCAGTGAAAAGAGAACTAGGATGGGTGATAAGATCAATAAAGTATTAATGACTTGTGTAACAGAACGATCAATGTTCGTGATGTTATATAAGCCACGAACGACATATTGAGAATCTAAAGCAATGTCGTAATAGAGCCAATCAATTTGGTCGTTATGTTCACGCAAGGGTTCAGAAAAGGTAAAGGGAAGTGTGGTGTCGAAGAGAGCGGGAGGATTGCCATAGACGATGGTTTGTTCATCATAAATGAGGAAGAGCACGCCATCCTCATAAAACTCAAAATCATCTTCATCCGCATCCATCTTAATCCCATCATCTTCAATTTCGATATCGTAAGCAGCATGCTGGGTAATTTCAACGATTTTTTGGGTGGCCTCATTGACCAGTGAAGATTCACTTAAAGAAACAATGAATAAAATATTGAGTGCGATAAGGATACCAAAGAAAACAGTATAGAATAATAAGATCTTCGCTTTAATGGATCGTTTAATCATGATTGACCTTCATCACATAACCATACCCTCTCACTGTATGGATTAGTTTTGTTTGAAATGGATCATCGACTTTTTTTCTTAGAAAACGGATATAGACATCAACCACATTGGAATACCCTTCATAATCAAATGTACTACTAATGTTCTCTAGTGATTCGCGAGAGATGACTTCACCTTTATGAAGCATCAAGTATTCTAAGATGATATATTCTTTTTTGGTAAGTGAGATGGCTTGTTGATTACGGTACACTTCTTTGGTGGTTCGGTTTAACGTAAGATCATCTAAGATGAGTGTTTCTTGGTATTCATGTTCCTTGCGTCTTAATAAGGAACGGATACGCGCGAGAAGTTCCTCAAATGCGAAGGGTTTAACAAGATAGTCATCTGCACCTTGATCGAGTCCCGTGACACGGTCTTCAATCGCATCTTTCGCAGTGAGTAGTAATACAGGTTGATGATACGCGTGATTTCTTAGGTATTTTAAAAGAGCGAGTCCGGAAATGTGAGGGAGCATGATATCTAAGATATAAAGATCATAGGTTGTTGCTTGAATATAGGAAAGCCCTTCTTCCCCATCCTTTGCAGCATCGACCATGTACCCTTGAACCGATAATCGTTCTTTTAAAATCGTTCTTAATCGTTCCTGATCTTCCACGATAAGTATGCGCATATGATGTCCTCCTTTATCTTTTTCAATATCGTCATAATTCTATTTTAGTACATAAGATTAAAATTGGATGAAAATGATTCTTTTCATGAAGTTTTAATGTTGGATTCGTATAATCAAAGTATCAAGATTGAAAAGGAGTATAAAAAATGAAAAAATTACTGACTTTAGTATTCATGTTAGGTTTAAGTTTGAGTTTATTTGCTTGTACCAACGACGCTATTAATAACGATCAACTCGTTTCACTCATCGATGAACACGTCTTTTCACCCAGTGAACTTGCCCAATATACGGGTGCTAACGGATCAACAGCGTATATCGCAGTAAGTGGTGTGGTGTATGATGTCACGAATGTATTTGATAATGGCATGCATCAAGGCTTACAATTAGGTGGCACCGATGCGACATCTGTATTTGCAGTAAGCCCACATTCCCAAGCTTTATTAGCAACACTCCCTGTGGTTGGTGTGTATGATCCTAACGCGACCATCAGTAATCCAACCAATCCCGAAGATCCACAAACGCCAACAGAAACAACACTTCCTGTATTCACACTTAGTGAACTCTCTGTTTATACAGGAGCCAACGGAAGTACGGCTTATATCGCAGTGAATGGTGTTGTTTATGATGTAACCAATGTCTTTGTTAATGGAAAGCATCAAGGCTTACAATTAGGTGGCACCGATGCAACGCAAGCATTCGCATCAAGCCCACATAGTGCATCACTACTAGCAACACTAACTGTTGTTGGATCTTTAGAAGGTTATCCAACGATTGACAACCCAAGCACACCGACAGATACCACACTTCCAGTCTTTACGTTAAGCGAACTTTCTGCCTATACTGGAGCCAACGGATCAATTGCCTATATCGCAGTGAACGGTGTAGTCTATGATGTCACCCAAGCATTTACCAATGGTATGCACCAAGGTTTACAACTAGGTGGAACCGATGCAACTCAAGCGTTCGCATCCTCCCCTCATAGCGCATCCATGCTTGCGACACTTACTGTCGTCGGTTCACTAGAAGGTTACCCAACAATTACTGAACCCGCCACACCCACGTATCCTTATGATGACGATGATTGTGACGATGATGACGAATATGAAGACGACGATGACGAATATGAAGACGACGATGATGATCACGATGAACACGAAGACGAAGATGAATATGAAGATGATTAATTAATGAAAAAGGTCTAGCTGATTAGCTGGACCTTTTTTTCACGAATACGCAAGATTTTTAGCACAAGATAAGTGACAAACAAAAGATGGAATAAAATACTGTTTGGACTAAGGGAGATATAACCATTAGAAGCATCAATGAAGACATCAAATCCTAGATGAAAATAAATCATCAAATAAGCTACATAGGCAAGTTTATGAAGTTTTTTCCAACGGTCGGGACGAATCTTCTTTCGAATGGGCATAAAAGAGCTTAAGGTTAGTGGGATCATAATGATTCCTGCAATCAATCCTGAGGTGTTATACCCGCCAAGAGCAAGCGATAAACGCTCAATTCCATGAGGAAGGAGGAAGATAAATCCCATAATGGCAAGATCTCCTCTGACAAGAAGAATCTTCTTATAAGGAACCCAAGTCTTTTTCATCACACCAGCGAACATAATTAGAATAAAAAATGCGAGTGTAAGATGACCTCGATCGATGATAAAAGTTAGAAGTGGAATATCAACAAATAACACGAGTGTTGCAAGAAGTAAAGATCCTATGATAAACCAACGTGCTTGTTTATGAATCCATTTATTATAGAAATGAATGAGTGCGTAAATGAGTAATGCAAGGATGATGGAAAGATTCGCAGTTAAAAACGTCATCGCTATTCTCCGGTGACGAGAATACCTATTTTAGGTACACGAGACATATTCTCGATACCATGGGGTGAACTGTTGATGATTTCATCGGTTAAATCTTGACCTGCAGAATATCCATTATGACCACCATTTGTCCAAAAGGATGAATCTGTTACGTCATAGATATATCCCTGAACAGCAATATATGCAGGTTTACCATCTTTTCCGTCGTAATAGCTAAGTTCTTCCAATGTAAGTTCAATAAGTTCTTCCCCATCATTGGTTGGAATGGGTGTCTCTTCATAGGTTTCATCTGTCGTGCACGCAGATAAACCAAAGACAAATACTAGCATCAATAACCATAGAAAATGTTTCATTCTATACCTCCTATTTGTCAATAGATTATCATATGTGGGAAAAAGAGGCTAAAAGAATGCTTTCTAAAAAGCGAACAAAAAAGTGTTGGGTTTGCCAACACTTTTATCATGCATTTAACGCTTTCCGTAGACAAGACGCTTTCTTAAAGCTGCTGAAGAGAACTCAATGACCATGACGACAATAATGATTCCCCAAAGGTAAGCACCAGCATCTTGATATCTAAAGTTCCCGATGGCTGCTTGAAGTTCAAAACCTAAACGACCTGCACTGATCAAACCAAGAATAATCGCGTTTCTGACATTGATGTCAAACCGGTAAAGAGAATGGGAAACGAAGTTTGCGAAAAGCTGAGGAACAATCCCTGCTCTTAATTTTTGCATTTGGGTTGCACCTGTAGAATCGAGTGCTTCCAAGATGCCTTTATCCATATCTTCTACAGTCTCTGTATAAAGTTTAGTGATCATACCCGTAGAAGTAAATCCAATCGCGAGCACACCTGCAAACACCCCAGGACCTACCACACGAATGAAGATTAACCCAATAACGAAGAATGGCATCGTACGAATAAAGACGACTAAGACACTGACTAAGAATGCCACGAAACTATTGGTGATGTTTCTGCTACCCACAAAGCTTAGTGGAATCGCTACAGCGGTTCCGATAATGGTACCGAGGAAAGCGACCATGACAGTTTCATACATCAAATAAGGAACATGATAATTCTTCAATGAAAACAATTTTTCCCATGAAGGATTGGCAAGCCCTTGGAACATACGGATGACAATTTCAACCCCTGATTCACTGATCAGTGGTCCATCAAATGTGGGAATACTCCAGATAAATAAGGCGATGATACCGAAGGCTAATAACAATTTAAAAAGCAACGTTTTGGGACGATGATGATAAACGTGCAGGACTTCTTGACTGTAGTTCATCTTAGGCCAGCTTCTTTCTTAAATATCTTGATAAACTTTCAACCAAAATAATCACAGCAAATAGCACCAGAAGAATCATCCCAACATCTTCATACTGACGCCAACTGATCCGGTCGGAAAGAAGTAATCCAATCCCACCGGCACCGACGAACCCAATAATGGTCGCGCTGCGCAAATTGATTTCAAAGTTATATAAAACAATCGATAAATAATTTCCCAAAACCTGAGGTAAAACGGCAGTACGAATGGCTTGAAGTTTATTAGCCCCTGTCGATTCAATCGCTTCATATGGAAGCATGTCGACAGTTTCAATGATTTCATAAAGCATTTTCGAAACAATGGTAAAGGTGAAAATCGATAACGCGATAAGACCAGCCATCGCACCCATACCCACAATGAACATAAGCATTGCTGCATAAACGAGTACTGGAATCGTACGAATGAGTGACATGATAAAGCGAATCGGATTATAAATGATGGATTTTTTGACGATATTTGATGAGGAAAAGATGGCTACGGGAATCGCGAATAATGAACCGATGAGTGTACCACCAACCGAGAGTTGAATCGTCTCAATTAAGGGTTCCCACATGCGAGGTAAGAATGAAAAATTTGGATTGATGAGTTCAGAAATAATGCGCCACATATTATCCAAATTAGAGAAAAATTGGATTAGATCGATGTCAGTTGCAATGATGGCTAAAACGAAGACAATGGCCAATATGAGTACGATATAGGCGGTGATTGGATAGGGCTCAACAACTTCGAATGTGCTGGTTTTATGGGTGCGAGCTTCTTTAGAAAAGTAAGGTGAAAAAACATCCTTAAGGAATGCTTTAAACTTACCCTTTCTTAGAGCTTTATTTTCCATACTCATAAGACAGCAACCTTCTTAAACATAATATCATCTTCGGTGAGTTCACGATCATAGATCATCTTTAAAATATCTTCAGTAATGGCACTTGAAGGACCATCAAAGACGATTTCACCTGCTTTGATACCGATCACACGTTTGACGAACTTGAGTGCCACGTCCACGTGGTGCATGTTCGCGATAATCGTGATGTTATATTCTTGATTGATACGTTTAAAGTCTGTCATAATCATGTCTGCAGTGACAGGGTCTAAAGATGCTACAGGTTCATCGGCTAAGATGATGGTAGGATCTTGAGCAAGGGTGCGCGATAGGGCAACACGTTGCATCTGACCACCAGAGAGCTGATCTGCACGGATAAACGCTTTATCTAAAATACCGACTTTATGAAGTGCTTCTAGAGCATCAAGATGGTCCTTTTTGGAGTAATATCCCAAAATTGAAGCTAAAAAGCCTTTATCAGCAATTTTAGCAGCGAGCACATTTTTGATGACTGTGGTTCTTTCCACGAGATTAAATGACTGGAAGACCATACCAATTTGTCGGCGGAATTTTCTTAAGGGAAGTCCTTTTAAGGATTCATCGACTAAGACCTCATTGACAATGAGTTGTCCTGATGTCGGTTCAATCATTTTGTTGATAAGACGTATTAATGTGGATTTACCGGCTCCACTTAAGCCGATAATCGCGACAAACTCGCCTTGTTTAATTTGTAAAGAGACGTTTTTGAGAGCAACGGTTCCATTGGGATACTGTTTGCCAACATTGTTAAAATTAATCATATTCGTGCTCCTAGATGAACATAGAAGGCTAGTGTGTTACTAGCCTTCATGCTCAGAATTTTTAATGACGTTAAGAATTAAAATTTTAAATTAATTACCAGATACGATAGCTTGTGCAATTCTTGCTGCTTCATAGTCTTCATCGGTAACGATTGCATAACCTGTATGGCTATAGACAGCAAATACTGCTAAACCATCTTCAGTAGCGACTAATTCCATGAAAGCGGTTTGTAAATCTGCCTTAAGTTGAGAATTAACAGTTTGATTAGATACGGCGATGGTGTCATTGAAAATACCTGGAGTTACGATGATAACATCGGTTTCTTCCCAAATCGATAAGTCACGACCATATCCACCTTCACCATCTAAAATCCATTCGTCAGCATAATCTCTTCTTGCATCGGCATAAAGAGAAACGACGTCATAGGTTCCAGCAGCTAAACCAGCAAGTGAGTTACCATAACCACCAGTAGGTGCTTGGTTGGTTAAATCGGTGACTTTCTTTTCAAAGTTTTGGAATAACCAAACAGAAGGATAGACGGTACCAGCGGAAGATGTTGCGCCTTGAACACCCCATTTAGCACTGTTTAAATCTTCCCAAGTTAATGCTGTGCCAGCATTGACCTTGTTAGCAAGTTCTCTACCTTTAGTAGATGGACCAGCAACGATAATTGAACGATAATAAGTGACTTGGTTATCAACTGGAAGTGTGGGTAGATCATCATTCCAATCTTTAGCGTTTGCAGAATCTTTGTTCAAACCATTTCTGGTTGCCGCTAAGATAACATCAATGTTGCCATCTTCTGAATAGAGCGCATAGGTTCCACCAGGTAAGAATGCGATATCTGTGGTTCCAGCATCAAGTGCTTCACCAGCTGCTTCATAGGTAGCAGAGACTTCAACTGTGACGGATTCGAGTTGATCGTAACCCATTTCTTGAAGTTTTTCAAGAAGCATTGTTTCAAGAGGTTCAACATACTCTAAAATCTGCGCTGGGTCTCTTGATGGGACGAATGTAATCTTTAATGCTGTGATGTCTTTTCCATCAGAACATGCAGCTAAACCGAATACTGATACTACGAATAATAAAACGAGTAACAATTTCTTCATAACTTTATTCTTCTCTCCTCTTATTTTTTAACATGCGATAACTATTTATAGTTAGGACATATCTAGTTTTTATTATAACCGTTTTTTACATGATGTAAACTATCAAAACCTGATAAATGCAAAAAAATGATGAAATACTTTCATTTCATAGGGTTTTTATTGTTATCTTGTTTCATGTATAATGAAACTAAAGTAAAGTGAGGCAATGCAGATGAAGACACTAAAAATCGTCTATACATCCGATACGCATGGGAGATTAACCTCCTATGATTTCATAACTCAAGCACCAGGACCTTTTGGATTATCACGACTTTCGTCTTTTCTCAATCAAATAGAAGACCCCTTTTTATTATTAGATAATGGTGATTTTCTACAAGGGTCACCTCTTTTAGACTATGCTAGAAAAAACAGTCAAGAAAATCCTGTTGCCACAATGTTTAATGCCATGAAGTATCCTTATGTGACCGTAGGAAATCATGATTTTAATTTTGGGCTAGATGTCTTACGTGATTTTGAACATCAATATCAAGGAATGATTCTTTGCGCGAATATATATAAGGATGATAAACCGTATTTCACACCGTTCGTTATCCATGAAATAGAAAGTTTTAAGATCGCCATTATCGGTGTGACAACAGAATATATTCCTTTTTGGGAGAGAAAAGAAAATATCGAAGGTCTTGAGTTTCGAGATGTCGTTCAAACGGTGAAAGATATCATTCAAGAACGAAAATTAAAAGAAAGAGCCGATTTAATTGTCGTGCTCTATCATGGTGGCTTCGAAAAGGATATGAAGACCGGTGAACCTTTTGGAAGATTCACTGTCGAGAACAAAGGGTATGAACTCTTTAAGATTAAAGAAGTTGATCTTTTGCTTACGGGACATCAACATATCTCACAAATTCATGAGAAAGAAGGACGAATTGCCGTTCAAACCTCCCATAATGGTTTTGAGGCTGGAGTGATTGATGTCACGTTTGAGAATGAAAGACCGTTACTTCAAGCACAACTACTCAAACTGGCGAATTATCCTGTGGATATCAACAAGGAATTACTCCTTTCTCCACTGATTGAGAAAACCAATCAATACTTAAGTCAACCGGTAGGTATGATGAGCACCGATATGACGATCATATCCCCGCTTTCTGCTCGAATCACAAAGCACCCATTGTTTCAATTGATCAACGATGTTCAAAGGGCATACACGAACGCGGAAATATCTTGTTCATCATTACCCAATGATACAAGAGGATTACCAAAACAAGTGACATTAAGAGATATCTTTTTAAGTTTCCCGTTTGAAAATGATCTCGTCGTATTAGAGGTAACAGGAGAACAACTCATAAGGGCGCTTGAACAAAACGCGACCTATTTTACGATCAAAGATGATGAAGTCGAGATTAACTCTAAGTTCTTATTTCCTAAAGTGGAACACTACAATTATGACGTATATGACGGGATTGAATATACGATTCATGCAGATCAACCGATAGGTAAGAAAGTAAGTGGAGTTCGTGTCAACGGGAAACCCATCGTATTTGATAAAGCATATACACTCGCATTAAATTCGTACCGAGCCACAGGCGCTGGTGGCTTTGATGTGTTTCAAGAAGCGAAGATCATTCATACCTATCCGGTATCGTACGTCGATATGATATCGAATTATATTCAAAATCATGACATGTTAATAATAAATCTCGTAGATAATTTTCGGATCGTTAAAGGTAAATAAATATAATAACAACGAGCAAATCGCTTTCTATAGAGTAAAAAAAGATAGAGAGCACATAAACCAAAGAAGAATGGGGTGTTAAAGATGCTCATTCATTGCGTGGATTTTCAAGCTAAAGATACATCGTTTCCCAAACGCTTACCGTTTTATGGAAAATCGATTTCTCTACAAAGTTCAGTAACTTTTTTTGTGGGGGATAACGGTTCAGGCAAATCGACATTACTTGAATTGATCGCGGAGAAACTTCGATTAATTCGTATCTATCAACCCCAAAAAACCTATGAGAAGCTCACAGCTACCATTGAACAAGTAATGGATACGTTTACCATCGCCTACACCACACGCCCCAAAGGGGTCTTTTTTGGAGCTGAAGATTTTACATCTTACATCCATTCCCTTGAACAAGAAAAGATGCATTCGAACATCGAACTTGAGCGTGTGGAGCGTGAATATCAACACAAATCGGTGTTTGCTAAAAGTCAAGCGCGTATGCCTTACGCAAGAACCCTAAATGACATTGAGCAATTGCATGAAAATGATTTATTGCGGGAATCGCATGGCGAAGCATATCTTGATTTCTTTAAATCGAGAATAAGAGATCATCATCTCTATCTTCTTGATGAACCAGAAACACCCTTATCGATTCAAAATCAATTTGCTCTCATGATCATCATTAAAGATGCTATCAAACGAGGGTGTCAATTTTTGATTGCCACCCATTCTCCCGTGTTAACAGCATTTCCTGATGCTGTCATCTATGAACTTACGGATAGCAATATCCAAGTAAGACGCTATGATGAATTAACTTTTGTTCAAACGATGAAGGATTTTCTAAACCATAAGGATCGTTATTTACATCGATTATTTGATGATGACTTAAAGAATGAATAGATAATGTTTTAAATGATGTCTTCATGATTAATGAATACGGCTTCACTAAGAGTGTGATAGAATAAAACGTAGAAGTCATGGAAGATCATCATCTTGATTACAGGAGGAATTATATGCCTAAAATCATTGCTGTCACATCATGTCCCACCGGGATTGCTCATACCTATATGGCTGCAGAAATGCTTGAAAAAGCTGGGAAAACTTTAGGAATCCAAATCAAAGTCGAAACCAATGGTCTCATTGGTGTTGAAAATAAACTCTCTGAAAAAGATATCATTGAAGCGGATGCTGTGATTGTTGCTGCAGACGCAAAGGTCGATATGAAGCGATTTCACGGCAAGCCTCTCATCGAAGTGAGTGTGAGAGAAGGAATTAAACACGCGAACGAATTGATTCAGGATGCGATAGAAAATAAGTATCCTATCTATCAGTATAAAGAGTAAACATGGAGTGCTATGAAACCATCTTCGTTTTATAAAAACTTAATGAGTGGTGTTTCACAAATGATTCCTTTTGTTGTTGCAGGAGGGATTTTAATCTCGCTTGCCTATGTATTTGATGCGGCAAGCGTAGGATTAGAGACATATGGTACCAATACGGTTTTAGCTAAGTTTTTATATGATACAGGTCAAGTTGCTTTTATGTTTATGCTACCTGTCTTTGCAGGATTCATTGCGTTTGCGATTGCGGATCGTCCAGGACTTGTTCCGGGATTTGTCGCAGGAGCGTTAGCGTATACAGGTGGATCTAGTTTTCTAGGAGCATTATTAGGTGGATTTGCAGCTGGATACATTATCGAACTCTTGAAGAAAGCATTTGGATTTCTTCCCCGTTCGTTTGCACAGATCAAACCCGTCTTAATCTTTCCACTACTTTCCACTCTGCTTATCGCATTAATCATGCTAGGAATCAATATTTTTGTGACACCCATGACCAATCTTTTAAAAGATTTTTTAGAGGATTTGAGTGGAACCAGTGCGATTATTGTCGGACTGATTGCAGGTGGCATGATGGCTATCGATATGGGAGGTCCCATCAATAAAGCCGCGTATGTCGTTGGTGTTGCCTCAATTACTGGAGGAACATCAAGTACACTCATGGCTGCAGTTATGGCCGGTGGCATGACTCCCCCTTTAGGGATTGCTTTAGCGACACTCCTATTCAAAGATCGTTTCACCAGACAACAACAGATCGCAGGCAAATCTAACTGGATTATGGGAGCTACCTTCATCACTGAAGGAGCGATTCCATATGCAGCAGCGAATCCTAAAAAAGTCATTCCAGCTATCGTCTTAGGATCTGCTTTAGCAGGCATGATTTCTGCGAGTTTAGGTGTTTCAGTTCCAGCACCGCACGGTGGACTCTTTGTCGTCTTTATTATGGAAAATTGGTGGGGCTTTTTAATTGCTCTTACTTCAGGCATGAGTTTAACCGCACTTTTACTTAAGATATTACTACCTAAAGCACACGAGGAGAATGAAAATCAATGACAGTATTATCCTATACCATTAAAAGTGAAGAAGGCCTTCACGCGAGACCAGCAACGGATTTAGTACGTTTAGCGACAACCTTTAAGGGCACGATAGAGATTGAATACCGGATTCGTGTCAATATGAAATCGATGCTCATGGTTTTAAGTTTAGGTATATATCAAGGAGAAACGTTTACGATTTATATGAATGGTGAAGATGAGCATCTTATGAAAGAAAAAATTGAAGAAGTCCTTTTAAAAGAAGGATTGATCTGACGATAAGGACTAGATTTTTCTAGTCTTTTTTTATGCACTTATACCTCTTGTTTACGCGTTTGAAAGATGTTAAGATTAAAGTAAAGAAACGTATCCCCTAGAGGAGGATCACATGAGAAGAATACAACACATAGGAGCGATTGTTTTCGCTCTATTTATGGTTTTTTTGTTGGTAGGTTGTATCGAAGAAGAACGCACCATCGTCAATGTCGAGATCGATCCTTTATCCATCGCAGAAGATTTTGACGTTTCAGACTTCTCCATTTCAGATTTGAAATTGATCGTGACTTTTTCTGATGAGACAGAAGAAACGGTGACAGTCACAGAAGCCATGATTTCAAGTGCGGATCTAGCCATGCTTCTGTATCGCGGTACCTATGAGATAACGATCAATTATCAAGATCTTACGGTAGAATTGACGTTGGTTTTGCATGATCAAGTGACGGAAACGATCCTTTTTGGATATTATGAATATGCCACGATCACCTTAGGATTTGTCGGAACATATGAAGCATGGATCGATTCCATAACAAGTCAAGGAACACTTCAAATACTTAAAGCAGAATATAATGCTCAAAATGAAGTGGTTCTTACCTTGTCTAACATGCAAACAGTGAATCTAGGGCAGATGATTACCGAAACCTATGAAGTGACTTTTTATGATAAAGATGGCAATGTAATCGCGTTGATTGTTGTACCAAGAGGGGGTTCAGCGATTCCACCTGCAGGACCAGAAGTCCCCGATTATACCTTTATCGGATGGGATGGTGTCTATCAAAATGTAATGAGCGATGTCATCGTCTATCCGATTTATCAGAGAAACTATACTGAGATTACGGTCGATGATGCCGATGAACTCATCATCTCGATCGACCGATTAGAACACGCCCAATTTGAAGTGGATCTCGATTCTATTTTCTCGCAAACATCAGAAACCATGGGTCAACAGGAATCAAGAACGCTGTCATCTATTTTAAACACAGCGACTCAAATGGATACCGATCCATTTGGTCCTGATTACTATATTCCCCACAACTACTGGCAACACATGTTTTACCATGAGAGTCTTTATGAACAACCCGCGATCATCGATGGATATCATGTCATCACACAAACACTTACGACCTATAGTGATCATGCCTTAAACAATCTCTATGAAACGACCGAACAAGTCACTTCTCACGCAAGAGAGCGTGCGGATTGGGCAGTGGAGTACATTACTGTCGTGGATACATGGGTCAATGATGGTGATTTTAAATATTTATTGCACTATGATGAAGTTTTAGATCGTGTAGAACTCTATACCATTTGGAATTATGAACCACTTTCGATTACATCCTATGAAAAGATTTATGTCTTCTATAACATCAACGGTGAAGAAGTCATTGAAAGCTGGGTGTATCAGATCTATTCTGATCCTGCAGAACCAGGGTATCCAGGTGTGATGGGGTATCACAATTCTGTGGGTGGTCGTGATTTTAACTATTACGCAGTATGGCTTGATGAGTCTTATGAGCCCAATCAGATGCACCACTTCCGCGGGATTAACATGAATGAAGAAGGGTATTATGAGTATTATGATAATGATTTGCACATGATTTCAGGAGATTACGGTTGGTATACCATTCAACCTTATATTTATCCTAACTTAGAAGAAATCGTGTATGTCGATCAACCCAACATCACGCTTTATTCACCAGATGCATCAAGCAATGTCATCACCATCTTTAAAAACTTTGATTCAGGATATCAAGTAAGTCTTTATTTACCCGCCATGAATGGGGTAGAAGCACTCCTCGTGGAAGAGGGCGGGATGTATCAAGAAAATCAAGATTCTCCTGCAACACAAGCCATGCTCACCGAAAATGGATTTACAACGATGCCTGATTGGTGGGTTGTTGAAAATCATAATATAGAGATTATGAAAGGACTCAGAACAAGTCAAGGGACTTTCTATGAAGAACATGGCATTCTTTCAGGAACAGTCACCTTACAGTTCATCAATATCGATATCGGTAGCGAAGGATTAAGAGATTACGATTATTATTACAATCGCTTTGGCGTGGCGATACTCTACATTGATGTGGATACCATCGAGGATGTCGTGACTGAATTAACCGCTTACCTCGAAGAGATAGGTTTAAGCTATAAGTATGGGGATACCGCATTGCTCTTTGAAGAGATGGGATATGTCTATGCAAACTATGAAGCACTAGGTCAAGACGTGAGGGTCACTAATTATACGCTATGGGGACCTGAAGCGATGTATACCGATTATGAGACGTATCTCTCTGCTGTTGATGAGATCGTGAGTAATCTCGAGATTCGTGATGATTTAATGGCGATGGAAGAAACCTTTAGTCTCATCTCCATGTCAGAAATGCCTGCGAAAACAGATTTAGATAGCATTACGTTTATTCGTACAGAAAATGCGATTGTGGGTGCATTAGAGTTAATGGGGACTTTTTTATCCACAGATCAATTAACGGCGACACTTTCTCGCTCACCCCTCTTGCAAATCAATAAATCCTATAGTCTGTATTACGGATTAATGATTGGTGGACGGTTGATTGAACTTGCCCATACGACACCCCAGGTGTTTACTGGACAAGATTTAAGTTTCTCAAGTGACTTTAGGATAGATATCCCCTTGGATCTGGTCATCGGTGATTATCAACTCGTCGTCTTCTTTGCGAAAAATACCGAAGATGGATTCATCAGAATATCCAATATCATGCCTGCACCTGTGGGCGATTTCATGGGTTTCGAGTTTTATCTTCTATATGATGAATTTACGGAAGAGGCGATCACATTCAAACCCATCTATGTAGATGGATCAGTCATCTTTAGTTTTTTTAAAATCGACGCATTTTCACCTAAGGTCTATATTAAGAACAATGAACCCTTTGAAACGACCTATGAAGAGTATGAATTCCATGGACTTCAAGGTCGTATTGATGCCACGTTGATCGCACCTTTTTATGCACAGGTGAGGGATCTTATTAAAGCTTTATATGTTATGGACAATTTTGATGGAGAAATGGAACTCAACGAAGAAAACTTTAGTGAGTATGATGCAAAAGTATCAGTGCTTCATGCATTATTAGAAGAGGGATGGAGGATCACGGTTATTGATGAAGCGGGTAATGTGACTGATATCACGTTAACCATTCAATTTGGTTATGTTGCAACCTTTATGGCTGATGAAGTGCTTGTTGATAAAGCGATTCAAGTTCCAGGTGGTACGGTGGTACCCCCTGTTGCCCCCGAGAAGAAAGGACATACCTTTATTGGTTGGGGAACTGGTGATTTCATCATGAATGAAGATCGAACCTTTACCGCAGTCTATGAGGTCAACACCTATACGATTACTTGGACATATTTAGATGATGTTGTTGGAACGACAGAAGTCGTTTATGGTGATAACTTAGGTTTATTTGAAATGCCCACATTAGAAGGACACTTCTATCAATGGCAGATCTTCTATGAAAGCATGCCCGATATGGATATCACCATCCAAGGGAATTATTACAAGCACACCTATACCGTAATCTTTTATCTTGATGGCAACGTTTATCAAGAAGTCAATTATCAATATGGTGATCCGATCATTTATCCTATAATTACAGCTCCTGAAGGATTCCATTTCAGTGGATGGGATCCCATCCATGAAACGATGCCATCCATAAGTTTCTATACCTATGGGTTAATTTTACCAAACGAATAAGTGTTACATCATCAACGTACGAGGTGAGAAATCACCTCTTTTTGTTTGATGATCTATGATATAATAAAAATTGACATCATTTCATTCGGGGGAATCTATGAAACGAATCTATATTATTGGATTAATGATTACACTTTATCTCATCTTTCAACGTTATGTGTTTATCTTTCCAGCGGTATCGATTCCATGGGTGATTAAAGACATCTTTTTAAGTTTATTGTTTGCGCACCTTTATTTAGGGGGATCATATTTAATGATGGTGATTCCAAGGGCTATTTTCAGCAAACGATTAACTGAATATTTTTTTACTTTCAATTGGATACTCTACAGTGCGATTACCCTCTTTTTCCTCGGTTATTATCTTTACCATGTGCAATCAATCACTGAAAACCTCATGTGGATCTATGGGTTAGCGATGATCATCACTGGTGGAATTTTGGAAACTGCAGTGTATCAGCATGATCAATCATTTGAAGGAAAAGAAGATTTAAATAAAGCGAAATAATGCATGGTATGAAAGAAATTGACTGGGTGGTAAAAATCAAGTCATGCGCTAGAGGTAGCCTATGAATAAAAAGAAGATCTATCTAATAGGACTTATAATTACTACAGTATTCATGATTGTCAAAATCATTTTTGTTATAGGAGAAGCAAGCATTGTTTGGATCATCAGCAACATTCTTTTGGGCTATGTCTTTGCTCATCTTTATTTGGGTTTCTCTTTTGCATTTATGAATCTTCCAAGACATTACTATCAAGATTGGTATATCAAGCACCAACAATGGGGAGGTTGGGTGGTGAGCATCGTAATGATGGGGTATGCAACCATCAGTTATTTTTTCAGCATCCATGAAGTCACGAAAGCTGGATTTCTTACCTATGGTGTTGTCATGCTAGTGATCGGTGCTCTATTAGAAGTGAGAAGACACAAAGAACGGATAGAGGAAGAAGAACTTAAATACAGTGAAGAAGAACCAGTCGATAGGTTTGAAAAGAGATTACTCGAAGGAAAAGATCAACGAAATAAGTGGTAAAAAAATATAGGGGGAATTATCATGAAAAAATGGTATTGGATTGGACTTGGGATGACGACATTATTGATGGGCATCCATTTCATCGTTGTCAGAGAGGATTTATCAGTAACATGGGTTTTAAGGAATCTCGCAGTCACCTACGTATCGGCACATATTTACTTAGGTTATGCGTATTTATCACTTCATCTAGCAAGAGGATGGAGCTATCGCGGAATGCGTCCAAGAGACATCGAAGCATGGGTACTAGTGCTCGTCTTAACGGGAGGTGGGTTTTATTTCTATATCCTGAATGTCAGCCATATCAACATGAGTGATGCTTTTCAAAACAGTGATTTTACGCACGGTGCAGTCATGTTTTTGATGGGTGCTGTGATGGAATCTGTACGCCATAACGCAAAAGAGCGTGGAGCAGTTTTTAATCAAAGCTTATAGAATGTCATTTAGGGGGGGCTATATGAAAAAAATTTATGTCATCGGATTATTGATCACCATCGGTTTAATTGGACTTCGCATCGTATTCTTACGCGAATTCATCAGTGTTTCCTTCATTGCCAGAGAAGTTCTCGTAGGTTTGTTATTTGCCCATATTTATCTTGGCCTCAGTTATGCGGGAATGAATTTGATTCGCCTTATCTTTCAAGAGTGGTTTGCTGAACTTCGCATCATTGGATTTTGGTTGAGTAATATAGGCTTCACGGGTTATCTAGCGTACTCATATATAAAAACAATTCACATGAATCATTGGATCTGTTCAGCACTTTCAGGTTTCGCCATGATCATCATTGGACTTATGCTTGACTATCATCAACAAAATGTCATCGAATACAAGATTGATAAAAACGCAAAAGAGATTAAAGATGAGGATTTTAAGATACAATTTAAGTAAGTAAGAAGACAGAGGATATAACAATGTCCAACGAACCCAAAATAATTCAGAAAAAGCCAACCATCTTCACATTCTTTGGTATGCTTGGACTCAATCTCGTGTCCTCGTTTTTGCTTTTTAGTTCAACCTTGATTGCATCCTTATCGATGATTTTTCTCTATGGTAAACAAGGGATCGCAGTGACTGCTGTCAAAGCGATATTAGCGGCTGTATCCATCTTCTTAAAGATCTTCCCCATTCAAAAGATGTTAAGAGAGATCAGAAAGATCGAAGGTGAAGAAGGTGATGGAGAAAAGAAACCTGTACCCTTATCTTTGGTAGCCTTCTTAGGTCTTGACGTTTCGGGATTGATTTACATATACTATATTTTAGAGTCCCCTGAGTTCTTCTTAACTATCATTGGTGGATGGATTATCTTAGCGGTGTTTGGTGCACTGATGTCATATCGTGCGGCAGTTCAATTCTTTTATCATCAAGAGGATGAAGAAGAGGAAGAGACCGAAGAAGATCCATTCAAATATGGAAGAAGGTAAAAAAATGAATATTGAAAAAAGAAATGCCATGGTTTTAGGGATCATCGCATTCCTCCCCATGCTCGTCATCCCAACCATGTTACTCATCATGGTCTATGAAAATACGAACTATCCCTATTTAGCACAGATGATGTTTACCTATGTCATTGGAGTGACCGTGACTTTATATCTTTATAGGTGGGTATTCGGTAAATTTAAAAACAAAAAAATTACCTTCAATCAAACGATTGGATGGATGATCATAGCCCAGTTACCCATCGCCATTAGCTTACTCATTATTTTAATTGCATTTCCTTTTAATTGAAGCGAGGCATAAAAAAGAGAACATATTCGGTGGAATGTGTTCTCTTTTATTAGGGATTTAAAGATTATTTTATAAGTTTAATGAAGGTATCAAAGATTTTTTGTGAGATGGGATCACTAGGTGTCATCTCAGGATGCCACTGGACAGCAAAGATGGGAAGTTCTTTATGATAGACAATCTCAATGGTGCCATCCTCATGGATACCTAAGGCATCAAGGGATGATGCCAAATCTTTGATCGCTTGATGATGATAACTGTTGACAGATATCTTAGAATCCACATCAAAACGACGATCTTTTTTCATATGGATCTGATGGTTTTCTTTAATTGAACCATGTCCTTTCATGTCTTGCTGGAGGGTTCCCCCTAAAAAGACATTTAAGGACTGATGACCTCGACAGATTCCTAAAAGAGGTTTTTTATGTTTGATCGCATAATGGATGACATCACGGTCGATGGTATCCAGTTCATCATGAACATCCTTAGACAATCCTTCTTCATTAGTTTCACCATAAGTTTTAGGATTTAAGTCCCATCCACCCGTCACTAAGAAAGCATCACAGAGTTGAAAGATCTCTTCTTGATGGGGATTCTTGAAAGTAAGCATAAGGGTATTCATCCCACGCTCGGTGAGACGTTCTACGTACCGTGTATTGACGAACTGTTTTTGGACTCCTGTTTCATAGATGATTCTTGGGGTAATACCGATGAGTTTGGTCATAAGAGAGACTCCTTTATTGTATCGTCTTTATTATAGCATTATTTAAAAGTGAGGATATCTATTGTATAATAGAGATTACAGGAATCAGTGAAGGGGGTACCCTATGAACAAATCATGGTTATCAAAAGAACGACTCATTCAATATCTACTGATCATTAGTATCATCACAGTCTCCATCATTGGTCTTTATGTGTTGCAGTTACTGACCAGAGATGCACTCTTAAAGATATTTAACGCGATCAACAATGTGTTGATTCCTTTTGTCATCGCATTCTTTTTAAGCTTTATTATTGGACCTTTATCGACATGGATGCATGAAAAACTTAAGATCAAGCGATCTTTAGCCATTGTCTTCGCCATTCTGATTGGAATCATCTTTATTTTAGCCATTTTAGGGATTGCTATCTATTTTATCGTGACACAATTATCAGCGGTCTTGAATAGTTTGTTACTACTGATTGATAATACGAGTCTTGAAGGGATCATCAATGATGTCATCGCACTCATCACTGATTATTTTGCCAATAGTGATATCACTGACATCATCGATGAGATGAGTCAAAATGGAGCTTCTGTTGAAAGAATTATTTTATTAGCAGGATCTTTACTGGCATCACTTACCCGCTTTACCTCATCTTTTGTGAGTGTGATCATGGTCTTTGTATTAACCCCTGTATTTATGTTCTGGTTAGTCAAAGAAAAGACCTTGATCTTTACCACATTATCCAAAGTAGCACCTAAGGGATTCCGTCCTCATGTCGTTGAGTTAGGAAAACGTAGTGATGTCGTCATTCGTAATTACTTTAAAGGACAAGGACTGATGATGCTTATCATCTTTGGATTCTTCTCTGTTACTTTAGGAGCTTTATCGTTTTTTATTCCTGATTTCCCTTTCTATTACGCGATTGTATTTGCAACCCTGATGGGACTCTTTAATATCATTCCTTACATTGGAGCATGGCTTGGGGTCTTAGCACCGATTATCTTCTTGTTAACCAAGCATTTAGAGATGCAACAATCTCTTCTTGGTGGCAATATCTTCTTAATCGCGATTGTTATCGTGATCGCATTACAACTCATTGAACAAGGGTTAGAAGGAAGCATTATTCAACCCAATGTCTTAGGGAAGCAAGTGCATATTCATCCACTTGCTATTCTTTCAGCCTTACTCTTCTTTGGTGGTGTCTTTGGCTTTGTAGGTGTTCTCTTAGCGGTACCCCTAACAGGAACCATTAAAGCGGCACTTGAATACTTTGGTGAAATCAATGATGAGAATGAAAAGAAAGAAAAGATTCTCATAGAAGAAGAAAAGAAGAAGGGGGAAGTGAAAGAGAAAGTCACGACTCCCCCTAAGAAAAAATCCATTCTTGGTGGAAAACCAAAGAATGGAGATCAGAAATGAGAAGAGTATCGTTTTTTAAAATCTTATATCATGATTATGCAGCATTTGGGACCTTTTCGGGGATGTTTATTGGGATAATTGCACTGATCTATGGACTATGGATGAAAGATCAAGTAGCTCAGATCATTGGGGGCGGATTGATTGTTGTTTTAGGCACTTTGTTTTTGTATCGACTTATAATTATTTTAAGACTCTTTCGTGAAGGTGAAGAAGTGAAAGGTGTCATTATCAATAAATGGTACTATCGAGATCGCGGAAGAATTGACTATCGTTATGCGGTTCAAGGTGAGATCGTCACCTCAGGTTGGGCGATTATGAGAAATAAAGTGAATCGTCAATTAGAAAAAGATATGGAAGTAACCATACTTATCAATCCTCACAAACCGAAGCAATCCATCATCTTATCTGTCTTCGAAGTAAAATGATATCTAGCATTTAACAATAGAAGAGATTGAGTATAATGATATGTACGTGCGGTCGTGGCGAAACTGGCAGACGCGCTGTCTTCAGGCGGCAGTTCTTCGGAGTGAGGGTTCGAATCCCTTCGACCGCACCATGATTTTTACCAATTATATTCATCAGA
>QZKD01000030.1 GCA_003605085.1 Acholeplasma sp.
TCATTAAAGGATACTCCAAAGATCGAAAAGAATCCCTTCACCATATTCACAACAAACCCACTTTGGGCAGATGATAAATCTCCAGGCAGTAATGAATTGGAAAATATGACAAGGACCCAAACGATACTCACATAAAAGACAATCTTTTGTTTCCTATTTGGACTCATGATGCATATCCATAAACGCGATACCCACCGCACCCTCACCCACCTGACAGCCAAGCACACAACCAATCATTGAAATCATCATGGAGCTGGGCTTTAAATGACTCATTTCTTTTTCAAGTTTTCCCAAACATGTTTCATCGACACTATGCGTGATGACAAGATCACCCACCGATTCATGTTTTAACTCTCTTTTCACATGTTTAAACATCGTATGAATCGTATGGTCTAATTTGCCAAGCGGACGACTGATCATCGTAACTTGATCGTTAACTAGTGTTACGAGTGGTTTCATTCTCAAGAGTTTTCCTAACTTATATTGAAACTTTTTCAAACGCAAGCCCTGATAAAGCAGTTCTAAATCACTGATCATATAAAACGTCTTAATTTTTGGCACCATGGCATCAAGACGATTTTTAATTTCATAAGCAGAAAGCCCTTCTTTTCTTAATTCAACCGCTTTTTTGACGAGTAATCCCAATCCAGCTGAGGTCGTCTTGGAATCGACGATGTGCACATTGGTTTTTCCGAGCTCTTGTTTGGCGATTAGTGCACTTTGAATCGATGAGGATAGATTGGAACCTATCCCGATATAAAGCACGTCATAACCCCTTCTGATATACTTATTATAGGCGATATGAAAGTCACCTGCACGCAGTCCCATCGAACGCGCAATCTCATTGGATTCTTTCATCTTTTGGATCAAGTCTTTCGTAGAGATATCGACCCCATCTTTATAGACAGCATCTTCAAAACGTATGAAAAGTGGAATGATTTGGACGTCTTCTCTTATGGTAAATTCTAAGGGTAAATCTGAAGTTGAATCGGTTAAAATCACGATTTTATCCAAGAGTCATCACCTGATTTCTAATGGTTTGTTCGATCAAGTCCAAATTTTCTTTGGTTACACTTGAATAAGCTACAAAATTTGTCTCTGAAAACACCCGTTTAAGTTCATTGGTTCTTTTGAGCTGATGCGTTTTTTGGACCTTGTCCTTCTTGGTTGCTACCACCATTAAAGGAACCTTTAGGTTTTTTAAAAATTGAAAGGTAAATAAATCATCTTCCGTAGGACCCACTTTAAAATCAATCAGTAAACAAACAAGACGCATGTATTTGGACCTCGTTAAATAACGCTCGATCATGATAATAAAGTCATCCTGAGCGGATTTGGAACGCCTTGCATACCCATAGCCAGGGGCATCCACTAAATAGAACATATTTTCAATCAAGTAAAAATTCAGGGTTATGGTTTTCCCTGGGGTATTTGACACGCGTGCTAAACTTTTTCTACCGGCAAGCGCATTGATAAACGAACTTTTTCCGACATTGGATCGTCCGATCATCAAGACTTGAGGATATTCTCCTGGATCGTCTTTTAAATCGGTAATGCTTTTGATAAAGGTCGCATTTTTAAACATAGGCTGACCTCTCTCTCATGATTTTTAAAAAAGGCGGTCCCAAGGACCACCTTTAATTATAATCTATTTAAGCGCGATTTGAAAGACATCATTCACATTTTCAACGGGAATGATCGTCATCGCACTTCTGACTTCTTCTGGAATGTCATCGACATCCTTTTGGTTGTCCTTAGGAATGATAATCGTTTTTAGACCACTTCTGTGGGCAGCAATCGATTTTTCTTTTAAACCACCGATCGGAAGTACATAGCCACGAAGCGTAATTTCACCGGTCATACCCACTTCTTTTTTCACTTCTCTATGGGTAGCTGCGGATAAAATAGCGGTAGCAATCGTAATGCCTGCAGAAGGTCCATCTTTGGGAATCGCCCCTTCAGGAACGTGGACATGGAAATCATTTTGATTGAAAAGATCTTCATCGATATGATACATTTTCGCATTCGCTTTCACGAAGGAGAGTGCAGTCATGGCCGATTCTTTCATCACATCCCCGAGTTTGCCCGTTAAAACGAGTTTTCCAGCGCCCTTATAGTAAGTGACTTCCACAGGAAGTGTATCCCCACCAAAGGCAGTATACGCAAGACCCGTAGCGACCCCAATCTGATCTTTTTTATCCGACTGATTATGGGAGAATTTCGGTTTACCGATATAGGTTTCGATGTTATCTACGGTGATATCCACGCGGGGCACTTTGTTGATTAAAATTTCTTTAATCGATTTACGGATGAGTGCTCCGATGTAACGGTTCACTTCACGAACGCCAGCTTCTCTGGTGTAATAGCGAATGATGTAATAGATCGCTTCATCATTGATCGAAAATTCTTTTTCACTGATGCCATGGGCTTTGAGTTGTTTTCTGACTAAGTGACCTTGAGCAATTTTATGCTTTTCCTGTTCGGTATAGGAAGATAATTCGACAATCTCCATCCGGTCACGAAGCGGTGCTGGGACGTTTTCAAGATAATTAGCTGTAGTGATGAAGAGAACTTGTGATAAATCATAAGGTTCTTCAAGGTAGTGATCGGAGAATTTCGCATTTTGTTCAGGATCTAAGACTTCAAGCATCGCTGAGGCGGGATCCCCTTTATAATCACTGCTCATCTTATCGATTTCATCGAGTAAGAAGACAGGATTCACGGTACCTGCATCGCGCATGCCTTTGATGATACGACCAGGGAGTGCTCCGATGTAGGTACGTCTGTGTCCTCTGATCTCGGATTCGTCTCTGACACCACCCAAGCTTTGTTTAACAAACTTACGTCCGAGTGCATCCGCGATTGAAATCGCTAAAGACGTTTTACCGACCCCGGGAGGCCCTGCAAAACAAAGGATCGTTTGAGGATTTCTCTTGGTCATAATTTTCACGGCTAGATATTCAATAATACGTTCTTTGACCTTATCTAAACCATAATGTTGTTCATCGAGTTTTTGTTTAACTTTTTGTAGATCATAAGAATCCTTAGAAGCTTTTTTCCAGGGAAGATCGACTAAAAGATCAAGATAATTCTTGATGATCTGACTTTCTGCCATCGAGGGGGGAGTACTTTGATATTTAGAAAGTTCTTGAAGTGCCTTTTCTTCGATGTTTTTTGGCATCTTGGCAGCTAAAATCTTCTTTCTGTACTCATCGATTTCATCTTCCTTCTTCGCTTTATCACCGAGTTCATTTTGAATCGCTCGCATCTTTTCACGAAGATAATATTCTTTTTGATTTTCATCAATGGATTTTTTGATATCTTCATTGATTTTCGCTTCTAAATCCACGATCATCTTTTGTTTGGAGATATCTTCAATGAGCATGCGTAAACGCATGTTCAAGTTACTTTCTTCTAAATACTTATATTTTTGTTGGTCAGGTGTCTTCAAGTTGAAGATAATCATATCCGAAATCTTTTCAGTGGATAAGCCCTGTTGAACTTTTTCCATGACTTGATTATTCGGAACTAAAATGGTTTGTGCGTTATTCGCGATTTCTTGCATAATCATCTTAATTAAGGTGACTTCTTCATCGACATTTCCCGCCACGGTTTCATGTTCTTGGTATTCGACCACGAAATAAGGATCGGTTAAAAAATATTCTTTGACTTTGATCCGTGATAAAACAGAGAGCTTCACTTTATAAGCATCATTGGGGAGTTTTATCTTCATTTGGATCTTGACTAAAGTTCCATACGCTTCGATATCATCGATCGTAGGTTCTTCAATCAAAGGATTCTTTTGGATTAAGACAACAGCGTAGGATCCGAAGTTCTTCTCTGCTTCTTCGACAGCCTTTAAGGAGACCTTACGGCCTACTTCAATGCGGAAGTCATTATTGGGAATCGGTACGGTTCCACGAACAACGATAGCAGGTAAGCTTTTTGACATTTCCATGAGGTTCACATCCTTCTTTTGGTTTCACTTCGATTATAGCATACTTTCATGGATTTGCAATCGATAAGCACGAGTGCCAATCCATTATGGGAAATAAAGGGACGGTCTCGTCCCTCATCTATTTTCTAACGGCTGAATCTAAGACAAATTGATACGCTTTGTTAAGTGCCACATCTTGTTCAAGGGATGTTTCTGGGATGTATTTCTTGATGTCTTCCACGGGCATATTGTAGCGTTTTGCGAGTTCTTCGTACTTATCTTTCAGTTCATCTTCAGTTGCTTTAAAGCCTTCGGCTTTGGCAATCGCTTCGATGACGAGTGTAGTTTTGACACGCTTTTCGGATTCTTCTTTGAGTTGAACTTCGAACTGGTCTTTATCAATACCGGATAGAGATAAGAACATATCGAGCTCTAAACCATATTGCTTCGCTTGATTAAGCACGTTTTCACGAGCAGCATTGAGTTCTTCTTCGATCATTTCTTCAGGAATTTCTAAGGATGCGCCTTCAACAACTTGTTTAATGATGGCTTCCGTCATTTGACTTTCGGCATCATTCTTCTTCGTTTCTTCTAACGTTTTACGGGTTGATGTTCTGAGTTCTTCGATGGTTGTAACGCCTTCTTTATTTAAGGACTTCACGAATTCATCGTTGAGTTCACTTTGGCTCTTTGTTTTAACTTCATGAAGTTTTACTTTAAAGACAACGGCTTTGCCTTTTAAGTTTTCTGCTTGATAGTTTTCTGGGAACGTGACGTTTAAGTCTTTTTCTTCACCTGGATTCATACCGACCATTTGGGCTTCAAAACCAGGAATGAATTGATTCGATCCGATTTCTAGGGAATAGTTTTCTGCTTTTCCACCTTCAAAAGGAACGCCATCAAGGAATCCTTCAAAATCAAAAATCGCAGTATCACCATTTTCAAGTGCGCCTTCCTTTAGGGAAAGTTGACTATTGGTCGATACTAAGGTATTGATTTCTTTTTCTACTTCACTATCCGTAACTTCGGATGTGATTAAAGCGACTTCAATCCCTTTATAAGCGCCTAATGTGACTTCTGGTTTGACAGGTGCAATCAATGAGACCTGAAAGTTTTCACCACGCTTGATCCCTGCAAAATCAACATCGACCTTGGGTTGACCGACGATTTCATAATCGGGATGGGCTTGGGCTTCATGCATCTTATGATGAAGTACATGGTTTAATGCATCTTCATAAAGCGACTCAACGCCAAATTTGTTTTCATAAATGTTTCTTGGAACATGTCCTTTTCTAAATCCTTTAATCTCGATATCGCCTTTGACATGATCAAACGCATGATCAAGACCATGCTCAAATTCGTGTGGGGTGACATCAAAGGTGTACTTCACACGGTTGGTTGCTACTTTTTCTACTAACATACATCATTCTCCTAATTTCATCTTTTGGTTTAGACCTTTTCTATTATAACATAGATTTATCTTAGATAAAGGGAAATGACAAAACATTGCCATTTTTGTGAAATTGCGTTACAATGGTATCAAGTGAAAAGAGGTTTAAGATATGATTACCATAAAAGAAGTCAAAACATACCTTGACGGCATCCGTTTTACGGAATTTCCGAATAAACTGTATAAAAAGAATCCGTATTTTGTTCCTGCTTTATCTTTAGATGAAAGAAATGTCTTCAATCCTAAAGTGAATCCCATTTTTGAATACTGCGAAGCGGTGAGATACTTAGCGTATAAGGACGGTAAAATCGTCGGACGCATCGCAGGAATCATCAATCATCGTTGGAATGAAGCGTATCAGATTAAAAAAGGACGTTTTACACGTTTAGATATGATCGATGACATTGAAGTGACCAAAGCTTTAATCGATAAAGTTACTGAATGGTCTCTTGCTAAAGGAATGGATACCTTAATTGGGCCGATCGGATTTACTGATTTAGACCGCCAAGGGATGCTTGTCCATGGGTTTGATCAACTCAATATGTTTATTACCATCTATAATCACCCCTACTATATGGAACATATTGAAAAATTGGGGTTTGTCAAAGATGTCGACTGGACAGAAAAACAAATCAAATGGCCGACTGAAGTTTCCGATAAGATTAAGCGTGGTGCTGAAATCGCAAGAAAACGTTATGGTTATGAACTGATTAAGTGCACAAAGAAAAAAGATGTCTTCAACTATATCTATGAAGCTTTAGCCATGTATAATGTCGCCTTTAATGAACTTTATGGTTTCTTTCCGATCACCAATAAAGTCATGGACTACTATATTAACCAGATGATCGCTTTAGTTTCCTTAGAATATCTTTGGTTTGTCAAAGACAAAGAAGGCAAGATCGTTGGGTTAACCCTGATTATGCCATCCTTAGCGAAAGAAAATAAAAAGAGTAACGGAAAACTATTACCCTTTGGTATCTTTAGAATTTTAAGAGCACTCAAGCATCATGATGTGATTGACTTATACTTTATCGCGGTTGACCCCAAACATCATGGTAAAGGGTTGATCGCTCTGATGTTTGAAGATGGTATTCAAACCGGGATTAAGCATGGTGTGAGATTTGCTGAAACGGGTCCTGAACTTGAACTCAATACCAATATTCAAAACCAATGGAAGGACTTCGAGTACGTCGAACACAAGCGAAGACGTTGTTATACCAAACCGATTGCATAATAAAAAGGCGGAATCGCCTTTTTTTTGTTCAAAAATTAAGTTAATGCATCCTCAATCGCCAGTAAGATCACTTTCGATGAGTAAGTGGCACCTGTAATCAAGTCAACATCCAAGGATTGGGTATCGATCACATCAAGGATGACCATTTCGCCCTCTGATCCTTGTCCATTGATGTGTTTGGTAATCTCAATTTCTGTGATCCTGTGATCATCAATAGTGACGATCACTTCCACATCAATAGGAAACGCTTGATAGGTTCCTGTGTATGTTCCATCTTCTAATGTCGATAAATCGATGTCTTCTAATTCAACCGTATTTAATCTTTCGAGATCTGCATTCATCTTCTTAATGAGTTGACTCCCAGCTATAATGAAACCCGTGAGTATCACTAAGAGGATGAGGATGATAACTTGCCAGCGTTTCATAAGGATAATGTTTGTATGAGTGCAGCAATCGCTTTTTCTCTTTTTCGCGATGTCCAATTGATCGAAATCACTTCATTCACCTGACCATTTTTGCTTAAAATGATCTTCTTCATCGCATTTAATGTCTGTTTACCGCCGAGTCCTGCAAAAGGGAAATAGTGGGTCACGAAAAGATCAAAGGTCTTTCCTGTTAAATCGCCAAGACTTTCAAGATAGGCTTTCGTGACTTTGGGTAAACTGAACCCGTGGACAGGTGAACCGATGATCACAAATGATACATCCTTCACACTAGGTGCAAAAACGATGGTTGCAACCATCTGATTGGGATCATCTGAGGTAGCGACGATCTTTTCAATCGGTATCCCACTCTTTTGGGATAATTTTTTTGCTACACTTTCGGTATTCCCTGTCTTTGAATAATATATAATTTTATCTCTCATGTTCATTCCTCCTTCGAAATGTGTTGTTTAGTTATATTTTGGATGCTGGGGTATACGATGATTAACATCAGAATCGATAGGATCATGATCGAAAACCAGAGAACAAATTCTTTTGATCCTGTCTGATAGGATGCATAGGTCATGACCATCATGTAGATCGCACCTTTAAGATTGACAATCCATCCAAGAGCGATTCCTAAAGGATTTTTCTTCTTGATGAGTAGTGCAATATAGATAAAGACTAGGATCACCATCATTGCATCCAAGCTAAAGACAATCGAGGTCACATGACCACTTAAGGTGATAATCGAAGGAAGTTCATCTGTCAATATATAGGTGATTGATTGCATGACATAAACCACGGATAAACCAAGTGCGATGAACCATAGATAAATCATAAGGACCGAGCGCTTAAGAGGATTCAGCGGATGAATGAAAGAAAGTCGTTTAATGACATCCTGAACAGTCATTATGAGTAAAGGAATCGACATGACAGTGATTAAAAGATAGATGAGATAAAGGTCATTAAAGTGAGCACCAAAAAGATAATAAAGGTAATTATAAAACAAATACCAGATGAGTCCCGCCCAGGTGAGCTCATTGAGCGCATCATGATGGGATTTTGAACGAATGAATACGACAATGATGAGTGGAATAAACGTGATCAATGTGATGAAATCGTTACTTTGAAATATCGTTTTAATTGGTTCATTATCCTGATAGACACTAGGGATAAAATACCCATAGATTGAAGCAAACAGCACCAATAGGGAGATCAAAAGCGTGAGAATAATTTTTAACTTTCTGGGTTGCATCGTATCACCTTTAAAAAACGCAGTTATTTAGATTATCCCTAAAAAAGTACATATTTGCAAGATGTCATGATTAGAATCTTTCAAACTTAACACATTGTTAGGGCATTTATCCTAACTTACATGGAAAGTGAGGTGATACATGAAAAACGCCTCAATCCAAGGGATCGAGGAGTGTGAGGTTAAATAAGAAATCTAAGTAAAGATCAGATATATTTAAGCTAAATCCAGGATACGACAAGATCAAGCGTACCTTTGAGTTCTAAATCATAAACTTCACCCGTTGTGATCAGATGATCTCCCTTTGTTAGAGGTTCATCATTGAGAGTTCCTTTTCCATCAATGACTGAAATCAACTTAAAGTGATTGGATTTTAGGGTAAGTTCTCCATTGACTTGCCAGCGTTCGACAGTAAAGAATTCATTGGAAACATAGCGAGTGATGGTTGAATCTTTATAGATCATCGTTTTTTGTTTAGGTGTTTGATCATGATGAGGTATCGTAGTTACGTCAACGACTTGACGTAAATGAAGCTCACGCGTCTTTCCTTGATCATCTTTTCGATCATAATCATAGACTCGGTAGGTTGTATCCGAAGATTGTTGCGTTTCCAAGATCATGATGCCTTCCCCAATCGCGTGAATGGTTCCTGAAGGCACATAGATGAAATCGCCTTTATTCACTTCTTTTTCGATTAAAAGATCGGACCATTTTCCTTCATCAATCATGGTTTTGAGTTCTTCTTTGGTTTTTGCGTGATGCCCATAGATGATTTTAGCTCCTGCTTTCGCTTCCAAAATAATCCAACACTCTGTTTTACCTAAATCTCTTTCATGAAGAAGTGCGTAATCATCGGAAGGGTGAACTTGAACCGATAAATCATCATTCGCATCGAGTATTTTAGTTAATAATGGAAAGCTTGGTGAAGGTAGATGATTGAAGAGCTCACGATCTTTTTCATAAAGATCACGTAGTGTTCTTCCCTTAAATCGACCATTTTTGATGATACTTGAACCATTGACATGACCTGATATCGCCCAACATTCTCCAGTTTTTTCATAAGGAAGTTGATAGCCAAAAACCTTATTCAGTTTTTGTCCCCCCCATATGCGTTCTTTAAAGACGGGCTCTAAAAATAAGATATCCATAGTTTTACACCTCAAATTCATTATACCCATTTTTTAATTAGGGGTCTATCCTCATATTCATTTTAACATAAATGTCTATACATCAAGCAACCTAGTCTTAAGTATATCCTTTTAATCTCTTTGACATTTTTACCTAAAAACCCTATAATGTTTATTGTACCTTGGGGGTTACTATGAAGCGCTTTGAACCATTTTTAAAAAGTGGATATTATATTGGATTTATCTTCTTGGTCACGCTCTTTGCGTGGTCCTTCTATGAAGAAACTCCTCCCCATCTTTTTAATCTCTACAACATGATGGTCGTGTTTGGGCTGATTGCTTTAAACACACTTCTACTTATCAGTTTTGAAAATACCTTATACACGGTTCCGATCGTCTTCTCTTTTTTGTTTATTATTAATAATTCAACGATTGATTTCAATAGTGTAGGACAATTAGGATTTCCTATTATCGCATTTGGTGTATTTATTCTAGGCTATCTTATTTATTTTATTAAGTACAAACCCAAATTTAAGGCAAAAACCTTCTATTGGGGTCTCTTCTTGATCGGATTAAGTTATGTTATCCCACTGATATATACGCCGTTCGAAGTTAATGGAATCATGGTTTCAATGGCTGGTTTTATCTATTTTGGAATCTATCTCTTTTACTCCAATACAATTAAAGGAAATATTGATTATCTTTTCAAGATATTACTCATCGTAAATCTCTTATTGACAGCTCAAGTAGGCTTATATCTCTACCGTGGATACCTACTTAATCCACAGTTAGATTTCTACCACAGAATCTATGCGGGATGGGGAAGAAACTTAGGTTGGGCAAATATTAATGATATGTGTTTCTATATCGCTTTAACCTTCCCTAGTTATCTATATTTCATCTTTAAAAAGCCACAAACCTATCTCTTATGGTTTATGATGTTACTCCCTACGGCTGTTGTGATTCTATCAAAATCACGCGGTGGGATAATTGGTTATGCAGCAGTCCTACTTGGTGTGATGTTGTTCTTCTTTTTTAGAGGAAATAAGAAACATTTATTCCATGGACTAATCTTCCTAGCAATTTCAAGCTTTATTGCCTATCAGATCAGAGAAGTTTTTTATATCTGGTGGGATTTCTTCCTAGATTCTATAGGTGATGATTTGAATGACTTCTCAACAGGACGTATAAGTATATATTTATTTGGTTTAGATGTTTTCAAACAAAATCCATTATTTGGTGGTGGATGGTTATCCATTAATGGCTTTCCTGGTGGTAATTTATTTGGTGGTAGAGTATTCATGTATCACAGCACAATAGTCCAATCTTTAGCTGCTATGGGTATCTTTGGTTTCCTGGCTTTATTATTTCACTACTTCCAGATTGCGAAATACGTATTTAAGCATCCCACACTTGAAAAATTCTTGTTTTTAATTGGATATCTCGCCAGTCAAGCCCACGGCTTAATCGATAATGTTCAATATGCTGTACCTTATAGTGTCTTAATAGTCATCATCTTAGCTGTCTTTGAAACATCAGAAAAAACTACATCCTTTGAATCCAAGAAGTACCGATATCATTTCATAGAAACAAACTAATAGGGAATCCGCGTATTCCCTATTAGTTTCTTATTCATTCAATTTTTAGTAACGGAAACTCGATTTTTTGAAAATACCATAACATGATAATTGCTATAATGATTGATGATAACAAGCTAGCCAATGTACCAATTAAATATCGTTTAGAAAAATCATTTTCATTCTTTTTAAGTTTTTCTGATTGAGCCCATGTTTTAAAACCAATAAGTGCAGAAATAAATAGATAGTTAAATGTTGCTACTGTAAAGAATGTGATTAGACGTTCAATATAACCTAAATAATAACTTTTTTTTAATTCTTGTGCATTTTCGAAATTACCAACTGTGACTTCTAGCAAGTCATCAATAAGTATTCTAACAGGTTTTAAAAGAAATAGACATGCAGTTAGAACTACTAAATATTGGACTCCATATGATGTGAAGATATTGATTTCGAGTATTCGATTGAACCAAGCAGAGTAATGAACATCTTTAAGTATAATTAAATAGATCAATAACATTGAGAAAACGTGTAATGACTGATCAAGCATATGATTGATGAATTTATTCTTTGATAAACGAATTCTTATTAACCCAGAAGTTATGATATCGATCACAAGATGAATTAGAGTCAACCAGAATCCAATATATATTTCAGTAAAACCAAAAAAGAAGAATATTAAAAGAAGATTAGTAACAAGTATGGGAATCATATGTAGGAACATATACTTGATGTTTGTACCCTTATTCTTCGCAATTTTATCACTTTGGAAATAGTAATCACTTAAGATGTGACTAAATAGAATAATGATCATTAAATAAGTCCCCCATTTTTTTAATAATGACTAAATCATATTTTCTAATATTCTCAATATTGGCTTTTTTAAACATTTTCGAAACATTTTGTTTGGTCGTTTGAGTTAATAATGCAATATCAGACTGAATTCCGTAAATATTTGCTTTTTCTGCAAATGATAGTAAATGTTCATTGCTACCACTAAAAATATAAATCGGTTTTGAATAATTATAGCGATCCTCATTTAAATTATTAAGGAAGAGATTAATTTTTGTATCTTCCTGTTTTTCCGCATTATCTATCCTGAATGAACTTAATGTGTTTTTGAATTCCACAATTTCAACCAATTGATCTGTTGGATTATTCATTTTGCTATTCACAATAGGAAAAAGAATCTCCGTAATCAGATCCATTTCTTTTTGATAATCTGTTTGATCATTGCGTAAATACGTCAGTAACTCTAATAAAATGTTTATGTCATCGACATCTTGCTTGCTAGATTTTATCTGTATATCGTAATTTCCCCACTTCGCTCTGTCCAGTGCATCTTGGGCGTTAATAAAAGCTTGACCAGTTGAGTAATTTGAATTTTTGTCATTGAATAATGAAAAAACATCTCCAGCACCAATTCCGATTCTAATTTTTTCTGGATAGAATATTTTAAGCAATAGTCGACTATATAAGTATGCACTCCAGATATCTTTAAATACCCCTTGTATTGAGTCTCCACCAGAAAAAACAACTTCTTTTTCAAATGAATTCACGAAAACTTTATTTAATAAGACTCTCGCTTTTTCAAGCAAAGCTGTTAAGTCACCCCATCTTGATTCATCACCATATCTTGAATCCTTAATGTCAGCCACAATTGCAAAATAAACTTTTTCATCCAATTCATCCCTTTCATGGATTAAAGTTGATGAGAAGTTTTTTCGAAGACGAATATTGTATGCTTGTTTTATATCAGACATTTTGATCACCCATTAATAGTATAGCACATTCTACCCTAAAGTCAACCAAAAACGGTTTATATACAAGAATAAACCAAAATAAGATTATAATGTACTATCAACCAAATTGGGATTATAACTTAACTTTAAGCATAACACAATATCCTTTATTTATACTGTAGTAAATACGTTAAGATTTCATCTTCCTTTTTAGGTCTCATGTAGTAGTAACCTTGAGCACTTTGACAGCCAAGTCTTTCTAATAAGTCAGAGGTTTCTTTATCTTCAATACCCTCAATTAAAACCTCATAACCTAACTGTTTCGCTAAATCAATGGTTGCTTTCACGATATGTTGTGTGGTGGGATTGATCAAGATTTGCCGTGTAAAGATACGATCGATTTTGATGATATTGATTGGAAATTGTGCTAAGTAAGCTAAAGATGAATATCCTTTTCCAAAGTCATCAATCGCGATTCTAAAGCCTTCATTGGCAAATAACTCCAAAGCTTTTTTACTCATTTCAGGATTATCCATCAAAACCGTCTCAGTGAGTTCTAATTCTACATATTTTGGTTTGATATCATATTCTTTTAATATCGCCATCATTTTACTAAAGAAAGCTTCATCATAGAGATTTCGTGTGGAAACATTGATGGAAATAGGTAGGAAAACGCCTTTTTCATTGAGCTTCTTTTGAAAAGCTAATGACCATCTGAATACTTGTTGCGTCATTTCATGAATCATATTCGTCTTTTCGACTGCACCGATGAACTGATCGGGTCTAATAAGTTTTTTTGTCGGGTGATCCCAACGAATAAGCGCTTCTAAACCCGATGGTTTTTTTGTTTTAAAGTCGATTTTAGGCTGATAGACCAAATAGATTGATCCATCGTATAGAGAAGTTTGAAAGTCTGCTAAAAGCTCATACTCAAACTGTCGATTCGTATCGAAATCACTATAGATCATATGGGTTAGATTTTTATTACGTGCTTCTTTTGCAGCCATATCGGGTTGAATGAAATAGTTGGCAATTTTGGTTTCTTGAACATGTTTTCTTAGAAAAAACCCCATCGAATAATCGACAAAAAGGTGTTGCTCATCCATCTGAGATGCTTGATGAAATATATCTAAAAACACTTGAATTTCCACAAGAAAATCAGATGATGGTTTTAGTATCCATAAGTGATGATGACTCGCTTGAATCATCGCTAGATCAGGATAACGAGATTTAAGTCTCTTTTCAACATCTTTTAAATACGCATAATAAACATGATATCCAGAGACTTCACAAATCGAATCATAGTTCGCAATAATCACGGATGCTAAAGTGTAGATTTTTCCTTTCTCTAACGCCATTTTTTCGAGTGCAGAAATGTTCAAAAGTCCTGAATCCATGTTTTTAATGGATAGATCATCGATTTGATTTCTTGAACGTTGATACAGCACACCAAAGCCACCAGAAATCAATCCAGCAAATATCATCATCAACATTCTAAAGACCCAGTCACCCCAGAATTGTGGAACCCAAGGATCGTTGCTGATAGGCATAAGAGGTCCAGCGACAATACCTGCCATGATGCCCATAACGATTCCTCCCCAAGGTCCTAATAAACTTCCTGCGGTGATGATGGGAATATACATCAGATGTGACCATGCAGTCCGATCATGAGTCACTGCAAAACGCATGATCATATATGTTGAAATAATAAAGACGACTGAAAAAACAGCCGTCAATATTCGGTAATTTGCCTTAATCCAGTGGAGCACTTTTTTTCTATCCATGATTTTACCTCCAATTAGAGGATGGTCACCCAATCAAGGGGATCGTCGATATCACCATATTGAATTCCAGATAAAAGGTCATAAAGTTTTTTGGTATACGGTCCCATGGTCTCATGACAAGGAAAGATATGTTTTTTCTCATGATGGGTAACAGAAGCGATCGGAGTAATCATGGCAGCCGTGCCACAGGCTCCTGCTTCTTCTAAATGGGATAAATCATCGATAAAAATTTCTCCTTCAACGACATTCATATTCAATTTCTCTTTGGCAAGATATTTGAGTGAACGATTGGTGATACTATTTAAGATCGAAGGTGATTTAGGGGTAATATAGGTACCATCTTTGGTGATGCCAAAGAAATTGGCTGCCCCTGCTTCTTCGATTTTGGTGTGAGTTTTAGGATCTAAGAAGATGGCATCGGCATACCCTGCTCTTCTGGCATGCACTTGAGACATCATGGATGCGGCATAATTACCGCCTACCTTGACATGCCCCATGCCATTGGGTGCAGCTCGGTCATAATCGGTGGTGACCATATCGACGGGTTTCACTTCGCCATTGAAATAGGATCCTACAGGCGATACGATGATGGAAAATAAAAACATCGGTGCTGGACGTAATCCTAAGTTATCGCCAATCCCTATCATAAAGGGACGAATGTATAAACTTTCCCTAAAGCCATAAGGAGGGACAAAATCGATATTTGCCTTCACTGTCATCTTCACGGCTTCAACGAAGCGTTCAACAGGAAAGACGGGCATCATGAGTCTTTCACACGAGGTTTGAAATCGTCTTGCGTTATCGATCACACGGAAGAGTTGAACTCTACCATCTTGTCTCCGATACGCTTTTAATCCTTCAAAACATTCCTGTCCGTAATGAAGCGCTGTCGATAAACCAGAAATAGTGAGTTGGTCACTTGGATCAAGTCGTCCTTCATCCCATGACCCGTCTTTCCACATGCTTAAATACATCACATGGGCCTTGGTGTATTTAAATCCATTAGGTCTTTGGTTCATGAATACGCATCCTTTCTCTTCAGTTATCTGGGATTATATCTTATTGTAACATAGAAAACAATGAAAAAGCCAACTGGCTTATTCACGTAGTTTTTGATTATCTTCTAAGAGGGGGAGTTTTGATTTTAGTTTAAAGAAACGTAAAGTATTATTGGTATCGTAGACAAAAGAAAATGAGAGGGAGATCAGTCCTCCATAAAAAATTGCAGGGAAGAAAAGCCATAAAACGGGAAAGAAGGCATCGCCATTAAACCAGGGATTGACTCTTAAGAAGTTAGGAACAAACACACCTAAAACGACACCTAGTCCTGATAAATCCCCTCGAACTCCAAAGATAAACGAAGGATTTCTTCTTGCAGGGTCAAAGAATTCTTCTGCGGGTACCCATCCTACTAAGGTGATCAAAAGCTCATTGATAAAGATAATCACTAAGATAATCATGAGCATGATCGGCCCTTGATACGCACGCTTAATCGATAATTCATGCATATGATAGTGCATCATCAAGAAGGGTGAAGCAAATAAAATGTAGTGCGAGGTATAAAAACGAATGGTTTCAAGCGAGAAAGCATGTTTATAGCCTAAAATTGCCCCATTAAAGTATTCGCTCATGGCATCCACTGGAAAAACGAAAGTGATAATCCCAGAAGCGATTCCCACCATAATCATATAGTCTTTTAAGACTCTGTTTTTAGCAAAAAATAATAAAGGGAATGTCAAGACCGAGACAGCACAAATATTTTCAAAGGACACTTTGGTCCATATATAATCCACGGTTGTGTAGGGATAAATAAAGATTTTTGCGAAATGGACGAAGAGATTAAAGATAATGAGTCCGTAGATGAACCGGTAACGATAGGTATCGCTTTTATTCTTTAAAAACCTTACTAAAATAAGGGTTAGTAGAAAGAATGCCGCGATATAGATGAAATAATAGATATTTCCAAATTGAACAACGGGCATAGGACATGATTTCCTTTCCTTGGATAATGATATTATATCATGCTTTATGATTTTGAATAAAGATAACGAGTTGATTTGATATAATCAAAACCCATAAAAAAAGTCATAAGGAAGTCTTATGACTCTTGGATAACCGAGGGATTCGAATGAGGTGATGTTGAATTTTTCTTCTCATATGAACGTTCAGTCAAATGCACGGGTAAGTACATGAGATGGAGTAAAATAGCTGCTAATATGATGAATATCCCTAAATAAAAGAGGGGATGAATATCGATGAAGACATTCATGAAATCTGCGGGTGCATGAAATAAAAATAACTCATCTGAACCCCCAAAACGCAAGGTTGCATATCCTGAAATGAACGCATAAACAGCAAGGACTGCGATGGATCGATATAAATCCTTCATGGATGGAACAAAGTTTAAAACACGATAGCCATAGATTGCAAACCAACCGATCGCAGCATGTGCTCCAAAGTAGGTCCAACCATTCCAGCGGTCTAACCCCCAGACCGTATCATAGAAAAGATAGGTGAGTAAGGTCCCAAACGCATAGAAATAAAAGATCTTATAGGCCTTTTCATGTTTAAAAGCCATGGCATAGGTTAACCCATATAATGCAATCCCACAAAGGGGGATGCGAAAGATCGAACCATTGAGGATGCGATCTTCAAATACCCGAAACTCAAACAAAACGGTAAGAGCGACTAAGGCATAACGTAACCAAGGTTCAGCCTTGGTATTTTTTAATTTTGGCCCCAGAATCCAGATCAAGATCAAGGAAAACAGAAAGCCTACCAATAAGAGGATGTGAGTGATACCAAACCATGGAATCGAATCACCCTGTATTTGACTAAAAAATTCGCGCATATGTATGTATCCTTTACTTCATATCACCCACATGATTACCTAAAAAAAGAAGACTCATCGATCATACGTAGATGAGATGAGTCATGTTGATCTTTTATGTATTTTTGTCGGATAAGATTTTTTTGGCGTTAAGATAAAACCATTTCTCAAGGTCTTCTTGAGGAAAATACTTCTTTAAATACGTATAACAATCAAGCAGATTAGGTTCTCTATAGGTGATATGATGGGTATCGGATGCGATGATATCGACTAAACCTTCTTTAAGCATCTTCATCGGATGTTTCTTATGCACCTTTTTATCAAGACCTAAGATCGAGGTCGCATTGACCTGAATCATCGCGCCTAAATCTTTGATTTTTCTCATCAATTCAAAATCGACATAAGGATAGCGTTCCACATGGGCGACAATGGGAATAAATCCCATGCGTGTGACATCATAGACGACATCTTCCACAGGAGATAAATCCTGCATGGAAAATTCGAGTAAGACGTATTTTGTCCCCGCTAAAGAAAGTTCCTGCCAATCGGGTTCCAAATGGGACCGATAAAGCACTTCAGCGCCTAAATAAAGGTTGACATGAATACCTTCTTCTTTGACTCTTTTTTTGAGGATTTCAAAGTGTTCATGATGGACACTGCGTTCTACCTTTTGGGGTCTTGATTGAACATGAGGGGTGAGGATAATACTTTCCGTCCCATCCGCCACCGCTTTTTGAATCATCAGAAGCGATGTTTCGATATCTTGCGACCCATCATCGACATCATAGAGGATATGGGTATGTATATCGATAAACATTATTCTTCGTATTTATAGCTATAGTCATACCCATAACCATAACTATTATTCTTCAAGCTGACTTGGGTAAGCACGGTCCCAATAATGGGCACATGATTGGTTTTTAAGGTTTGAATAGCTTCTTTGACAAGACTCTTCTTCGCGACCCCTTGAGCGACGATGAAGATGACGCCATCGGCGTTCTTTGCGATATATAGTGCATCCGAGACCGCGATGACAGGGGGTGCGTCAAGAAGGACATAATCATAAGTTTCTCTAAGCTTTTGAATGAGTTCTTTCATCTTAAGAGCTTCTAAGACGTTCACGACAGCCGTTGTCTTTTCACCTGTGACGATATAATCAATCCCGATTTCATCGGAATGCTTGATGAGTTGACTAAACTCGATCTTACCGGATAGATAATCGGTTAAACCATTTTTATTAGGTGCATTAAAGACGCGGTGCATCTTGGGTTTTCTTAAGTCTAAGTCAAGTAAAATAATCTTCTTATTCTTTTGGCCTAAGAGAAACGCGATATTGGACACGAAAGTTGATTTTCCTTCAGAGGCAAGCGCTGAAGTAAACTCAATGACTTTATGTTTTCCATCAATGTTGACATAGTCAAGATTGATAATGACCTTTTGAAAGGATTCTGCGGTATAGGATAAAGGTTGTTCTTTGGTGACGATATAATCATAACGTTCGTTACGTTCACCATTGAAGAGATTGATCTTATTTTTCTTAGCCATGTTATCTCTTCTCCTTTACTTCAAATTCTGGGATAACCCCTAAAACTTGAATACCAAGTAAACTTTCAAGTTGTTCTTTCGTTCTAAATGTATTGTTAAACATTTCTTTAACGAAGGCAATCCCCACGCCAACAATCCCACCTAAAATCAAGCCTATAACGACATAAAGGGGTTTATTAGGTGAATCATAAACACCATTTTTCGCACTGGATGTCCGGATGATATTATCTTCCAAGACTGCGACATTGGTATCAGCAAACGCGATTGCTTCATCAATCACTTCATCCACCACTGCTTTAGAAATGGCAGGATCTTCCGAGAGATAGGAGATATTGATGAAATAACTCGTGGATGACGATGAAACGGTTAAGTTGTTTTTAATATCGGTTGCAGTCAGTCCTAAATCTAAGTCTTGCGCGACTTTTTCTAAGACTACAGGCATACTGACGAGTTCTGCTGCTGTCGCGAGTAATCTTTGTGCATTGACTAGGTCAAATGAATCCGTGGTCGTGCCATCGACTTGCACTTGAACCATGACATACGCATTGGATTTATATTGTGGGTCTGCGATAACAAAGGCATAAACAGCTGCGATAATCCCGACAAGTAGGGTCGATAAAACAATCATGATGAGATTGCTTCTTAAAATCTTGAACAAATCCACGAGGCTAATTTCTTGGGTGCTTTCTAATTGTTGTTCGTTCATGTGTTCCTCCGTGATAAAAATTCCTAAAAGTACATACTTTTAACATTAAATTCATTATAACATACCTGTAAAGATATGTGAATAAACATGATATATGATAATCACTTTCACATGAATCCCATCATTAAAATGATGAATTCCGACCTAAAATCCGTTCACACAAAAAGGTTAGGTAAGGTGAAGCTACTTTCTTCTGCCCAAAATCCATCATCTTATAACTGAGATAAACCGATTCAGGAATCCATCCCTGGTCTGTTCTTTTGTCCTTGATGAGTTGGATCATTTCTTGATAACGAGGATCTTGATGAATAAAAGAATATTTGCTTAAGACTTCACAAACACTCAAAAGATCATACCAATGCATAGGTGCTTTCAGTTTACGAAAATCTTTTCCCATGTAAAACAAGTAGGGGTGAAGCGTATAACTTTCTTGCCATAAGGTTAAAAGCTTATCAAGGCTTTTTTGAATAATGTCAGGAGCGTATTCTTTGGGTAGGTATGAGAGTAGATCAAGCATGATGAGCGTTGCGTAAGGACAGATGTCATCTTTTTTCCCTGGTCCACGGAATTTTCGTAATTCAGGAGATGCAGCACACGGAAATCCATCACTGATCTTTAAAGAGATCAAATAGTCAATTCCTTTTTTTAGATAAGATTCATCGACTTGAGTCATTTTCAATGCTTTCATCAACAGAGGAGCATCACATAAACACCAACAAAACATATTTGAACCCGTCCCACCAAAATGGGTTGGGATTAAAAGATTGGATTGATAGACTCCGCTAGGATCCACATGGCTCAAGATCTCTTTGATGGCGTTATCAATCGGAGGAACCGTAGGATCCAAGCCTAAATCAAGTAAAAACAAGAGTTTATGAATCGGTAGTTGGGGGTGTTTATGATTGGTGATCGGTTGGTCATGAAAGGGGGATAATTCACTTAACATCCTTTGGATGAAAGGATCCTCTAACATCTCATGCTTTAAGTCTTGGAGTTCTTCTGAAGAAAGTGACAAAAAAGTCTTCGCGACTTGATATTTTAACCAAGGTTCACTTTGTTTAAAGAGATCCTGATGGGTCATCGTTTCCCTCTTTTCACGACAGTTTGGAATAATTTTATTATAGCATGTTTAAAATGACCTGAGATAAACCCACATGAATAAAGAAAAAAATGCCAGCGAACTGGCATTTTGATGGATTTATGAGCCTGTGACGACTTGTTGAACCATCGAGCTGATCGAATCAATCGCTGATGCACTTAAAGTTGTCATCGGATAGAAGGTGCCTTCACGGTCCTTATTGTAGTAAGTGAGGTTTGCTAAAGCCCAGTTCTTGTACCAATCATCAGATGATGTTTGGTAAGAGACGATAATGTCATACGCTTCTTCTAACGCAGTCGCATAACCAACGACTTCACTGTTTAAAGCAACCACTTCTGGATCAAGAAGGTAGTTGATGAACTGATGAGCAGCATCTAAATTCTTCGCTGTTTCAGGAATGACCATCGCATCGATAAACACTAATGTGTTTTCAGGAATATAGATATCAAATTCAGCTTGAACTTCCGCTAAGGTCTTACCTTCATCTAGTTGAATATATAAACGGTCAAGATAATCACCAGTATAGGTAAATGCCATATCTAAATTATCTGCTTCAATATCACGCTTGAGCATATCATCGCCCCATTGGGTGAAGTTTGCTGTAACTAAGTCATCCTGTGCTTGATTTAATAAAGTTGTGGAGTAATCATTAGGGTTTTGATTGCGATAAAGAAGGGCTGCAGCATACGCCATTTGTGCGACATCATACATACCGCGTCTAGCATTGGGGAAGTAAGTATCGGCATCAAAGTAAGCATCCCAACCATGTTCATTTAATGCTTCTTCTAAGCCTGCAACTCTGTTATTATATATAATTCCAAAGGTACCCCAGAAGTAAGGAATCATGTAATCTTTGTATTCTACGGTTTGACCATTTCTAGCAAGTGTAGTTGCAGCCATAGAGTCAAAGATTTGTTCGACACCATCCATATACGTCACAGTGTCGAAATTAGGAAGTTTGCTATAGTCTAATTCAAAGAGCATATCTTCTTCCACCATCTTTTCGATCATGTAATCCGAAGGAATGACTAAATCGAAAGGTGTGGTTCCACTCTTTATCTTCGAGTAGAATAATTCATTGGAATCGGCCACGCTAATCTTCACGTTAATGCCGTATTCTTCTTCAAAATTGGCAACCACTTCATCGTTGATATATTCGCCCCAGTTAAGGATATTTAAAACCGGACGCGAATCACAAGCAGATGCCATAAATGCAACCAGTACAAAGACAATTAAAACAAATACTTTTTTCATTTTATTTCTCTCTTTCCTTTCTTATTTGAGTGTTGAATAAATGTATACACCATCAAACCAGCCAGTGTAAACAACGTGAGTAACGTTGAGAAAGCATACACGGATGGTGTTAGGTTTCTGCGACCGACAACCCCGTAAATCCAGATCGATAAATTATCGAATCCAGCTCCGGTGTTGAAATAACTGATGACAAAGTCATCGATACTCATGGTGAGTGCAAGAAGCATCCCAGAGAAGATCCCCGCCTTAATGGCAGGAATGACCACTTTGATGAGTGCCTTGTAGGGTCTAACCCCTAAATCTAAAGCAGCATCCATCAAATTGGGGTCCGTTTCTTTAAGCTTTGGCATGACCGATAAGACCACATAAGGAAACGTAAAGAAGAGATGCGCCATCACGAGGGTGAATAAACCAAAGATGTCTGGGAAGATGGGCATTAAAAGTCTAAACATCAACATCAAGGAAAACCCAGTGACGATATCGGCATTCAGCATCGGGACGTTATTGAGTAACATCACGGACTGTCTCTTTTTCTTTTCTAACGAGTAGAGTCCTACCGCGAAGAAGGTACCTGCAATGGTAGCGATCGTGGTCGCGATGAAGGAGACAATAAACGTATTTCTGATCGCCGTCATCAAATCTTCTTCTTGGAAGATATTGGGATACCATTCAAACGTGACCGATAAGAACTCTGAGGTTCTGACCGATGAATTCAAGCTTTGGATCGCGATCACAAAGATCGAAAGATAAAGCATCAAGAAGACTAAACCGAAGAGGATTGTCTTTAAGACTTTGATCGGTTTTTGAAACTTCGAATAATCTTTATAGCCATATTCTTCTAAGGTGGCTACAGGGTACACTTTGTTTTCTGTCATAGTAATGTTTCCCCTTCCTTATCGAATCTGGTCAAAAGTAGGATCGATCCTAAAATAAAGACAAGGATAACGACAGCGAGTAATGATCCATGATTATAGAAGATCGTCGATGATAAGAGTTTATTTTCAATGACATTCCCGATAAATAAGAAGTTTCCCTTTCCTAAAATCTTAGGAATCGCAAATCCTGCTAAGGTCGGTAAGAACACCATAATGGAACCCGTCACCACTCCTTTTAAGGATAGAGGGAAGATGACCTTCCAGAACTTCTTAAAAGGCGTTAAGCCTAAATCTAAAGCGGCTTCTTGGAGGGCATAATCAATCTTTTCTAAGGCCGTGTACACAGGTAGGATCATAAAGGGTAAGTATGTAAAGACTAAACCAATCAAAATCGCTAAACTTGTTCCGGTGATATTACCAAAGGGTGAGATCCCAAAGATGGAAGTTAAAATGTTGTTTTCAGAAAACACATTATTTAACGCATCCACTCTTAAAATCAAGTTACTCCACATCGGTAAGATCACGATCGTTAAGATAATGAACTTATTCTTAAATTTGGATTGAAAGATGTAATAGGCAGTAAAGTATCCTAAGACAAAACTAATTAAAGTGGTTAAAACTGCGAAGACGACACTGTTACGAAACGCAATCACGTTTTGAGGTTGAAAGAGAATCGACCAGTGCGTTAAATTGACATTGATCTGGTTTAAATCGACCGATGAATCATAATTCGATAGGGCAATCCCTATCATCGCGAGTAACGGGATGAACACTAAGATGTAAAGCCAGATCTGATAGGGAACGGCTAACGCCTTAAAGACCTTGTTCATACGTCTAAAACCTTCATCATATGAATCTCATATGGGTCAACCGATAAACCGATCGATTGTCCAACTTCATAGGATTCATAGGTGTTCACCATGAGTTTGACGCCATCGACATCGACATCGAGTTCATTATGAACCCCTTTGAATAAACTAAATGTCACGGTGCCTTTGATCTTCGCTTTTTCAACGTCCACGACATCAAAGTCTTCAGGACGAATCACGACATCGACTGCTTCACCATCATTAAAGGTGTAACCCATGCACTTAAAGTCTGTCCCTAAGAAATTCACACAATCTTTTTTCACATAAGTACCAGGAATGATATTGGTTTCCCCGATGAAGTTCGCGACATATCTATTCACGGGTTCATTATAGATGGACTTAGGTGTCCCTAATTGTTGAACAAGTCCTTCTTTCATCACGACGATACGATCACTCATGGTCATCGCTTCTTCTTGGTCATGGGTGACGAAGATGAAGGTGATGCCTAATTTACGTTGCATTTCTTTAAGTTCATATTGCATGGCTTGACGAAGCTTTAAGTCTAAAGCTGCTAAAGGTTCATCAAGAAGTAAGATTTGAGGTTTATTGACTAACGCTCTCGCTAAGGCCACACGTTGTTGTTGCCCACCTGAGATTTGATCAATCTTACGATTTTCAAATCCTGTGAGTTTGACTAAAGCAAGTGCATCTTTGGCGGATTGTTCAATTAAGTGATTGAAGACTTTATTGAGTTTGCTGGCACTCATCTTATCGCTTGCCCCAAACATTTCTTGATAGACTTTATGAATCTTCTCTTCACCATAAAACTTGGTTAAGTATTCATGGTTACGATTGGCAAGACCAAACGCTACATTACCAGCGACATTGAGATGGGGAAATAGGGCATATCGTTGAAAGACGGTGTGAATCGGTCTTGCATAAGGGGGTAAATCATTAAACACTTTTCCATTGATAATGATTTGTCCTTGATCAGGTTGAACAAAGCCACCGATCATGCGAAGTGTGGTTGTCTTTCCACATCCAGAAGGACCTAAAAGAGTAACAAATTCATTCTCATAGATGGTTAAATTGAGGTTGTCGACAACGGTTTCGCCATCATAGGATTTAGTTACATTTACGAGTTCAATTAAGGGTTTTTTGTTCACCGCTTTTCTCCTCATCTTTATATTCTTTTACAAGCAATAATTATAGACCTTTTTTTTGTAATTTCAAGCATTTTATCCAAGATTTTTAAAAAAAATTATTGTGAAAAATCTTTAAGTCGATTAAATGGCTTTATGAAGCCACCGATTGGGGGAAGAAAAATTGAAATAATCCAAGGTTTTTCATAGGTTTTATGAAGAGGTTTTTCAGTGATTTTCATAGGATCTTTTCTCGATGTTTTTTCTTGATCAATCTCATCTCTATTTTGAAGGATAACTCAAGACATTCTTTAGAAAGCAAAAGACAAGTTTTCACCTGTCTTTAGTTGAGCACTTTCAAAAGAATGCGATCAAAGTTTTTATGTGCAATTTTCTCAAGTTCTTGATCGCTATATCCCATGGTCCGAAGGACATCTAAGATGTTTTGAGCTTGCTCAATGGTTTCTAATCCTTTAACACCTGTTGAAGTTTTTCCTTCCATTAGGTAGTAATAGACATCCAGTCCTAAACCCACATGATCAATACCGATCAGCTTAACGATATAATCGATATGTTTGGCTAGATATTCAACGGTTTGTAATTCGGGATCTTTTGAGATGAAATTAGGGACAGCACAGACGCCAATGACACCATCTCTTTCTTTAAGTCTCATGAGCTGATCATCGGTATAGTTTCTTCTGTGATCACATAAGCTTTTCGCATTCCCATGGGAAACGATGATCGGACCACATGTATAATTCATCACATCTTCAAACGTATTAGGATTGGCATGGGATAAATCGATGATCATCCCTAACTGTTCCATCCATGAAAGGAGTTCTCTTCCCTTATCTTTTAAGCCTGATTCTGTTTCAGCAACCCCTGTCGCATAGTTGTTTTCTTCATTCCAGGTGAGAATGGCATGTCTTACACCACGATGATAAAGATCCTTGATCGCTTCAGGGTTATCTAAATACTTAAGTCCTTCGATGCCTAAGATCACCCCTAATTTGTTTTCTGCGTGTGCTTTCTTGACATCGTCATAGTTTAAACAAATTTTGACAATATCTGAAACTTGTTTAAGTTCATCAATAGCTACATCAAACGTCTTATCAAAATCCTCTTTGGTTTTTTGATAAGGATCGGTCCAGTTCACGAAGATACTATGTGTGATACCCCCTTTGACATAAAGAGGATAATGCTTTTTTCTAAATGAATCTTTATTTCCTTTTTGTGATTCTTCATAGATATCCGTTAAGATATCGCCATGCGCATCAAAGATCATACGTTTATCCTTTACAAACTGAATAGATGAATCACTTCATCGATATCTTTTTTGACTTGATTCAAAGAATCAATCCAAAAATCTTTCTTGGTCACATCGATCTTCATCGATTTTGTACATTCTTCGACCGATGTCTTGGTTGTTAATAACAAGAGATCATCATAGTTCTTTTTAAAGCCTTCAGGATTCTTTAAATACTGAGCATAGAGTCCTTTACCAAAAAGGAGTCCAAAGGCGTAGGGGAAGTTATAGAAGTTTAATCCTGCACTATAGTAATGACCTTTCACCAGCCACATATAAGGATGTAGGATGTTATGATTTAAACCATCTTGATAGGCTTCCTTTTGCGCAGCAAGCATCATATCTTTCATGACATGTTTGGAAACAGGTCCTGAAGCTTTTTCAAAGAGGTGCGTTTCAAAGATAAAGCGAGATAAGATATCAATAATGACTTGAGTATCTCCTTGAAGTGAATTTTCTAAGACAGAGAGTCTTTCCTTAGGATCCGTGATGGTTTTGAGTAAGTGATTATTCACAATCGTTTCACAGAAAATCGATGCCGTTTCAGCTAAAGGCATCGGATAACTCCAATGGAGGGGAGTATTTTCACTGATCACTTCACCATGATAGCCATGACCGAGTTCATGAGCTAGCGTTAAAACATCGGATAAAGATCCTGTGAAGTTCGTTAAGATACGAGATTGTTTGAGCTGCGGTTGATTGGAACAAAATGCACCACCACGTTTCCCCTTTTTGGGTTCTACATCAATCCATTCATTTTGGAAGGCTTTGGTTGCAAAATCTCCTAAACGCTTGGAATATCCATAAAAAGCATCTTTAATGATGGTTTGAGCATCTTCGTAGGTATAGGTCTTCTCTAGTTTTCCTACGGGTGCAAATAAATCATAGAAGGGAAGTCCCTTATCATGACCAAGATATTTACCCTTAGCCTTTAAATAAGCAGCAAACGAAGGTCTAAAATCTCTCATTGCTGAAATCATGGCATTCAGTGTTTCTTCTGTCATCTTAGAAGTGATGAGTGTTCTCTCTAAGGCACTACGATACCCTTTGAGTTCATTCATAAGGTTTACTTCACGCTTGATATTCGAAAGCGCCATTGATACTGTATCTTCAATTAGATTAAAAGATTTGAGTTCTGCTTCATACGCATCTTTTCTGACCTTGGGATCTGTTTCATAGGCAAGATTACGTACTTCAGAGAGAGTGATTTCTTGATCGCGGTAATGAACAGGTAAGTTTGCTGTGGTAATGCCTTGGAGTTGTCCCCAGGATTGAGAAGAGAGTTCTCTTAATTTCGCGTAAAGGAGTTCTTCTTTTTCAGATAGGAGGTGAGAACCTTCTTCTTGCGTGAGTTTGAGTTGATAGAGGTAATGCTTAATGAGTTCTGACTTGGTTGCTAGATCATCTAAATCTACTGTTTCTAAGAAGCGAGTAAATTTTACGTCTTCTGCGGTTGATTTACGTGAAATCTTAGCAAGTTTTGCGAGATAAACAGGTGCCTCTGGATGGGTGACATCGGTACTCATGGTAAGACTTGCAAAACTATAAAGACTACGACTTAAGGAAGAAAGGATCTCTTCTTTCTTTAAGACACCTTCAATATAAGTGATGGGATCGACATCTTGTGTGTTGATCCATGATGTATAATCATCCATTACTTCATCAAAGCGTTTTAAATCTTCTTGATAACGTTCATCAAATCCTAAATATAGGTCGTTTAAATTCCATGAATGCATTTTTTACTACCCCTCTACTGTATTTTTTCTATATAATTATTAAATTTTGATTTGATAATATTGCAATAATAGTATTCTACCCCACCAATTTCTTTATAACTCTTAATTATCCAACTGTTAAATTTTTCATCGGTTTTGATAATACTATCCTTAATATAATTATAACTTTTTCCAGAGATTGCGATTTTTCCAAGATTCTTGATATGAGCGTCATCTGCAATCAATCTTGCAATATCAGGATCATTAATGTTGTAAGGTATATAAAGTTTACGTGTCTTACTTTTTGATATGAAAGTTAGGTTTGTAACATATGTATGCATTCCAATATTATAGTTAAATAATGGTTGTTGATTTTTTTGCATTAAACTAGAGATAAACTTCAATATTGTATTGAACAGTATTGTATAGTTAAATATATTGGTTATATCTTTTATATATGGGGTAAAGAAAATCAGGCTGATTCCGTTTGATTCAATAAATATATCTTCAACTGGCTCATCTAAAGCTGAATGGATTTCACGAATAAGCATTCTGAGCAACTTTGATTTATTGAATTTATTCGTTGAAATGGTCTCTTCTTCTACATTAATATGGATTTTTGATAGCCATGAATAATATTGCTTATTACTACTGACATCATTTGTTTCCAATGAACTTAGCAAAACGGGTGTCATTCCATCAAGTTTATCATTGTCTTGGTCAAACATTGTTTCAAGTGTTTTTTCAATTATAACAGTACGATTAGTATAATCATAACTCATTTCGATACCTCGCGATTATAAAGATTAAGTAAATCCTTCGATATTGAGTTAATCTCAGGAAATAGTGAGTAATTAGTTATGCCAAGAGCAATTAGTTGTTTGTATATTTTTTCTGCATTCTTTAAACTTATTTTCATTTTGTAGAGATATTCATGAGCATCTTCATATTGCGATAAACATTTATTTTTTGTATTATTATTAAACAATAGAAATACTCCATTTTGAGCTTCAATTCGAGGATTCAGTCTTCGTGTTTTTATTGCTACTGGATATGCATCGGGTATATTTTGTTCGTGATATTCTTTTACGATTTCATCGTAATTTTTCTCAGAAGATCCAATGTAAATTGCTCCTTCAGTACTAATCGTCTTATGAAATGGGATTTTGTTGTTCAATGCTTTTGGTTTTAATGCCCAAACTAAAGAATCTGCATTTTCCTTATTTTTTTCTTGTGACACAGCAAAATAAAGTGCAACAAGTGGACTTTCAGTCCAATCAAGTAATCTAGTTGGCAATTCGTAATGTTGTGCATTAAGCATCTCTTCTATATATAATCGTGAATTGATACTAGATTTGTTAGCAGATAGAAAGGTGAAATCAGTCAACATAGTGTTTCCATTTAATAAACACTTATTGTATTCATCAGAATAAATCTTTGGTAAGAGTTTGTATTCTTTTGTACTTTTATCACCACGAAAAAATGTATAATCTTTATTATTTATGAGATCATCTATTTTAGTTATATAACTTTGAATGTCAGTAATTTCATACTCTTCAATTTGAAATTGATTCTTTTCAACTTCGACATTGGTTATAATTACCTTTGTATCATCAGGTCCCAGACTAGGCATCAATTCGGTGATGGCTTTTTTCTCTGCTTTCTTCATAAATCCCCCAGAATTTAAAGAGTTTGGCTTTATTATACCAAAAGTCCTAACAATTAATTCTGATTTACTTAACAAATATAGGAAAAAAGCTGTATTAGAATACAGCATTGAATTAGTTTACAGTGAATAATTGTTAAATGACAGGGAGATATTTATCCAGTTCCCACTGACTTATCTTCATCTTATATTCGTCCCATTCTTTTGTCTTCGCTTCAATGAGTTTGGTGTGTAAGGCTTCACCAATGGTTTCTTTCATGAGATCACTTGATGCGAAGTATTCAATCGCTTCACGGAGTGATTCAGGAAGATTCTTGATCCCTAAACGTTTTCTTTCAACTTCAGACATTTTAAAGAGGTTCTTTTTCACAGGTGAGACACCATCTAAACTATTACGAATCCCATCAAGACCTGACGCTAATAGAGCACTCATAGCAAGATATGGGTTGGAGGATGGATCGACCGAACGAACTTCGATACGTGTCGCACGTCCACGTGCGGCAGGAATACGAATCATCGTCGAACGATTGGCATCACTCCATGAGATGTAACAAGGTGCTTCATAGCCTGGTACGAGTCTCTTATAGGAGTTTACGGTAGGATTGGTGACTAAGCAGAACTCTTGAGCATGCTTCATCACACCACCGATAAAGCATAAAGCGGTTGTTGATAACTGATTTTCTGTATCTGGATTATAAAACACGTTATTTCCAGAAGCATCGGTTAAAGATAAGTTCGAATGCATCCCTGATCCATTGATTCCTTGAATAGGTTTCGGCATGAAGGTAGCATGATAACCATGACGTCTTGCGATATTTTTGACAAGGACTTTAAAGGTTTGAATGTTATCACAAGCTTCAAGGGCATTATCAAAAGTAAAGTTGATTTCATGTTGACCAAACGCGACTTCATGATGCGAGACTTCCATATTGAAGCCCATCTTTTCTAACTCTAAGACAATATCACGTCTGACGTCTTCAGAACCATCGACAGGTGCTAAATCGAAATAACCGCCAAGGTCAGAGAATTCCATCGTAGGACGCCCCTTTTCATCAAGCTTAAATAAGAAGAATTCGGGTTCAACACCCACATTAAACTTATTAAACCCTAATTCTCTCATCTTGACAAGATTTCGTCTTAAGATAAAACGAGGATCACCTTCATAGGGTGTTCTGTCTGTCTTGTAGACATCGCAGATCAGTCTAGCAACTTTTCCTGCATTTTGTACGACACTTTCCCATTCTAGAACGAGCCATGTCGAAAGATCAGGATATAAGTACATATCTGCTTCATCAATACGGACAAATCCTTGAATGGAAGACCCATCAAACATGACTTCATTAGCGAGTGCTTTTTCTAAGTTCGTCACCGGAATTTCAACGTTTTTTACGACACCTAACATGTCTGTAAATTGTAAGCGAATATAACGCACATCATTTTCTTTGGCAAGTCTTAAAATATCGGCTCTAGTATAATCTTTCATCTTTTTTCAATTCCCCTTTACGTAAATAAAGTACGCCTAAAATAAAAAAATGTCAAGAATATTGACACTTTTTTACATTAATAACGTTTTCTTTACAATTCAGCCTTTTCTGACTTCGGTTTGATGTAGTTTTTTGAGTAATCTTCTTTATTGATTTGCTTGTTTCTAGCGATCGTAAATGCACCTTTGGGGATATTTTCTGTCACGGTTGAACCCGCTGCAATAAAGACATTATCTTCTACTTTAATCGGAGCGATTAAGTTCACGTTACATCCGACAAAGACATCATCACCAATGATGGTTTGGTGTTTCTTGACACCATCATAGTTGACAGTGACAGAGCCACAACCAAAGTTAACATTTTTACCGACAGTGGCATCTCCTAAGTAGATGAGATGAGCTGCTTTGGTGCCTTCGCCAGTCGTAGACTTCTTCACTTCAACGAAGTTACCGATCCGGTTATTGGGTCCAATCACGGCATGTCCTCTTAAGTGTGCGAAAGGTCCTACGGTGGTATCATGACCGACTTCAGATTCTAAGACGATACTATGTCTAATTTCTGCCCGTTCATGGATGATGGAATCGACGACTTCAGAGTTAGGTCCAACGACCGCTCCTTTTTTGATCACGGTATGACCCGTGATGGTGGTGTTAGGATAAATCCAAACACCTTCTTCAATAATGACATTATGACCAATGGTGATCGTTTCAGGGTTGATCATGGAGACACCATTTAACATGTGTCCTTTATTAATGGAATCACGTAAGTATTTTTCAGCGATGCTAATCCCATAGAGATCGTTAATCCCCATGGTGACCATAGGATTACGAACCGTAAACGTATTGACCTTGCAATCTTGATGCATCAGAGCAACGATATCCGTTAAGTAGTACTCACCTTTACGTGTGTTTCTTTGAATTTTCTTCGCATATTCAAAGAGGAGTTTATTATTAACGATATAAACGGATGAATTGACTTCTTTAATGAGTTTTTGAGCTTCATTACAGTCATTTTCTTCGACGATGCTGGTGACAATGCCATATTCATCACGGACAATACGTCCATATCCTTTGGGATACTCCATCATCATCGTAACAATGGTTAAATCATTTCCCATCTCTTCATGGGCACGGATGAGCTTATCCATGAGTGGATATTCCATGAGTGGCATATCTCCAGGAAGAATAAAGGTCGTCCCTTCTTTTCCAGCGAGTTGGGGAGCTGCAGATAAAACCGCATGACCTGTGCCGAGTTGTTCTTCTTGAACCGCATAGGTGACGCGGTCACCTAAGAGTTCTTGAACGATTTCTTTCTTATGACCGACAATCGCTACAATCTCATCAATCACCGATTTTTCAATGTTTTCAACGATGTATTCAATCATGGGTTTCTTCAGAATAGGGAATGCAACTTTGGGTAATTCAGTGCGCATACGTGTGCCTTTTCCGGCAGCAAGAATCAATGCATATTTTTTCATAACTTTGAGCCCTCCTCTTGGATGGTATCTATGAGTTCTTGGGTGAGTTTGTTCACCACATCTTGATCTTTATGACTAACCGTAATACGAATCAAACTTTCTGTTCCACTAGGTCTTACCAGTAAGAGTGAATGATCTCCAAGACGACGTCTTACATCCTCTATTTTAGCGATGACTTTCTCTTTCTTCAAGACCTGTTTATCCATTCCTTTAAGATTGGTAAGTTTGAGTGGATACATCGTCACATTTTCGATAAGACTTTCTAAAGAAACATTCATCTCTTCTAAAATCTTTAAGAGATAAATCGCGACTAAGAGTCCATCTCCCGTATGCAGGAGATGAGTTAGGATTATATGACCTGAGGACTCTCCACCAATGGTATACCCATTCGTGTAGAGTTCATGAAAGACATATTTATCCCCAACATCGGTTAACACATAACCGATGCCTTCATCATCAAGTGCTTTAAGAATTCCTGGATTACTCATCTTGGTTAAGACGACTTTATTATGCGTTAAGAGATTCTTCTTTTTCAAGTATTTGGCAATCATGTAGATGATTAGGTCACCATCATAGACTCGTGCCAAATGATCAATTAAGATAATTCGGTCACCATCACCATCAAAACTGAAGGCGATATCAAGTTTTTGATCCTTGACTAAGTCTAGGATGCGATCTAAATGCGTTGAACCACAGTTGAGATTGATGTTTCTACCTGTCGGTTTATTGGAAATTTGAATGGAGGATGGATTGATGAGATCAAAAATCTCACGTGAGATTTGATAGTTTGCCCCATGGGCACTATCAAATCCGATTTTTAAATTTGAAGGTTTTAAATCAAGGGCATCATAAATCTTTAGGTAAGCTTCTTTCACATGATCCGTGATGTATAGTTTTCCAAAGGATGTGATGGATAGTTTTCCAAAATCGATAAACTCTTCGAGTTTGAGTTCATCTTCTTCAATGGTCTTATAGCCTTTGTTAAAGACTTTAATGCCATTATCCATGAAAGGATTATGAGAGGCTGTGATCATGACACCAATGATGTTATGAATTTTGGAGTAATGAGCGATCATAGGTGTTGAGACAACACCTGCAAAATCGACATTCACACCTAACGCGAGTAAACCATTCGCGATACTATAAGCTAGCATAGGAGAGGATTCACGAGTATCCATCCCAATCACAACAATTTCAGGTTTAAAGACATGTGCAATCGCTTGACCGACTTTATAAGCAAGTTCACTATCTAGTTTTTCAAAGGCAATCCCACGGATGCCATCCGTTCCAAAGTATTTCATTATTCCACCGTCACTGATTTCGCAAGATTTCTAGGTTTATCGATATCATAGGATCTTTCTAAGGCAGCATAATAGGCAATTAGTTGGGTCGGAACGACCATAACTAGAGGGGTGAGGAGTGGATGAACATCTTGAATGATCACTTCATCTCCTTCTACTTTGCATGATTCCATGACAATCTTAAAGGTCTTCGCACCACGTGCCTGGACTTCTTTTAAGTTAGAGCGTGTGTTTGGACTTATTTTAGGATCAGAGATAAGTGCAATCACAGGTGTTCCATCTTCGATTAAGGCAATCGTTCCATGTTTAAGTTCTCCAGCAGCAAACCCTTCTGTTTGAATATAAGAAATTTCTTTAAGTTTTAGTGCAGCTTCTAAGCCAACAAAGTAGTCAAGACCACGACCAATAAAGAACGCATTTCTGCGTGTTAAGTAATTTCTTACAAGTTCAAGAATATTTTCATTCTCTAAGAATTTTTCAATGGAGATCGCAGCATCGGAAAACTCTTCATGAATATTGAAGGGTTTGTTGGATAGTTCATAAGCAAGGATGGCTAACACTGATACCTGTGCGACATAAGCTTTAGTGGATGCTACAGCGATTTCAGGACCCGCAAAGAGTTCTAGGAAGTAGGTTGCTTCACGGGCTAATGTTGATGTAGGGACATTCGTGATGGTTAATGACTCATAACCACGTTCTTTGATATCGACTAAGCATGCACGAAGATCAGCTGTTTCACCAGATTGTGTAACAAGGATAAATAATGGTTTTTCGCTTATAAGGGGCTTTTGATAGGCAAACTCTGATGCAATATGAACTTCAACAGGTATTGAGCATAAACGTTCAAAGAGTTGTTTTCCAATGAGACCAGCATGCATAGATGTTCCAGCAGCTAGGATATATAGTCGATCAGCATTTTTGATAGCTGACAGTATTTCAGGTTTGATGAGAACTGTTTCTTTATCATAATAATTGGTGAGAATTCTACGAATAACAGAAGGTTGCTCATGAATCTCTTTAAGCATATAATGTGCATATTCACCTTTGGTGGTATCCGCATCATCCAGTTCGATTTTCTTTAAATGAAGATCAAGAGGTTGATGATCAAGATTAAAAAGACGAATATCATCACGTCTCGCAACAATGAAGGTCTTATCATCTAGTGCATGATAGGTTTCACTATAACCGACTAAAGCCATTAAGTCAGAAGCGATGGTGATTCCATCTACACCTTGACCGACAATGAGTGGACTTTTATATTTAGCTGCATAGATTTTCTCTGGATCATTGGAGTCTAATACTAAAAGTGCATAGGATCCATGCAAAAGTTTTAGGGTTGTAGTTATCGCATTTTCAACGTGAAGTGTTTGAGAGAATGTTTCAATTAGTTGAGCAATAACTTCTGTATCTGTTTCACTATGAAATATATGATTATGGAGATATTGATCTTTTAGCTCTTGATAGTTTTCGATGACTCCATTATGAACAACGATGAAGCGTCTTGTTTGTGAGTAGTGAGGATGAGAATTTTCTTTGTTAACTCGACCATGAGTTGCCCAACGTGTATGACCGATTCCTATGTTGGAATAATCAGCATATTTTGTTGATTCTATGAGTTTAGCAACTCTTCCTTCATCTTTGTATACATCAAAGATTTGGTAACGAGGGTTATATAAACTAATCCCCGCAGAGTCGTAACCTCTATATTCTAAGCGAGTAAGTCCACTTAATACTACCTCTTTAGCATTTTTTTGTCCTATAAATCCAACAATTCCACACATGAGTATTTCCTCCATAAGCATAATTGTATTATATCACAAATTTTGTTCATCAATATTTCAGAATTTTCACGATATGAAAAAAAGTTACATGTCAATAATGATATGCAACTAACGAAATAATGTATTATAAAATGTATTGAATTTTTTTGTTAATTAATGTATTACTCTTGAAAATATTAATTCAAATTATAAAAAACATTAATTCTTTAATTAAGTTCTTACAGTCACTTATTTGTTTAACTGAGAACTTTTCTAAGTATTATTTATATGTTAATATGTTTCCATAAAAAAAGTTGCCTCCACCCGTACATCGTGACTGTCTGTTGATATGAAAGTCATACTGTGCGACTGTCTTTCTTGTGTCATCTGTATGAAAAATTGAAAAATGTCATTTTTTTGGATCACTGCATTTTACCATCTACAGATACACTTATTGGCTTAGCTATCTACTCAAATTTTTTGAACAAAATGCAATCTACAGATGGTATTTTGGATTGCTCTGACCTTCAATGTAAGACTGTCGGTTATCTTGCATGACTTACACTTGAACACATTAAAAATGATTTTATAGATAG